>JASHQO010000216.1 GCA_030039105.1 Xanthobacteraceae bacterium | reverse complement strand
TCCCGTGTGAAGGGAACGCTCTACCGCTGAGCTAAGCGCCCGGTCCAGTCACGCCGTGATTTAGGAAACGGCCGGCGGCAGTGTCAAGGGAGGGATCAAGCCGAGCATCGCGGACATCACCACGGCGATCCAGAATTACAAAATTCTGCGTGGGTGTAGATACAGTTACCTTCTGTCGCAGAAATGGATCGGCTTGTTCAAGCGTCGCTGCTACGCCGACAGCGCGATCTTCTCCGACATGAACGAGTTTAACATCGCGGAGGAGTTTAAGCGCCCTGTTCGTGTCAACGGCGAAATGCACCCCGGCATCGAATGGCAACCTGTGGAGAAGCCGCCGAACAGCCGGAAGGACGGCTTCACGTTGATGCGCGAGAAGTTGCTTTTCACCGGACCACGGCCCGGTAGCAACGTCCGCGAATCTCCGGGACTGTTCGTTGTGAAGGAAAGCTGTCCGCAGTGGGCACGGGTCATTCCGACGCTACCACGCGACAAGAAAAACGCCGACGTAATCGACGAAAAGAGTGAGGATCACTTGTTTGACGCCACTCGGTACGGTCTCGCCGCTGACCGCAGCGCGCACGTCAGGTTTGACCGGCGGCAAGTTTGGTAATGGATTTGTGCGGCGGCTCGACATCACGCTATAGTCTCAGTCGGGCGTTTGGGCTTGGGAGGGCACCATGGCCGACAAAGATGCGGGCGAGCTTGAAAAGAAACCGCGCAAGCGGCGCAAGCGGAAAGATTCCAATAAGGGCGCACTCATTAAAGGCATGACGCGTCGCCTTCCCGTACAATTGTTGGGCGACCTGTCATTTGAGGAAGGTCTAAAGAAGATCATGCGCGGCTACGCGGGAGTGTACGCGCTCTATAGCGGCGAACGGCTCTATTACGTCGGCCTCGCAACCAATCTTTACAATCGGCTTCGCTGGCACACAAAGAACCGCCACAAGGGGAAATGGGATAAATTCGCCATCTTCCGAGTGCGCCGCGTGCGTTACCTAAAAGACATGGAAACGCTGTTGCTCCAAGTCGCCGACCCACCGGGAAACACGCTCACCGGCCATCTGCATCGCGATGCCGATCTAACGAGGATTTTGCGCGAAGTGCTCCGCGAGAACGCAACGCGGATTAAACAACTTCGTAAGGCGTTTGCGTGATGACGCTCAGAGTTATTGCTGTCGCGCTTCTTGCTTTGGCCGTCGCCGCTTGCAGCGACGATGCCCCGGACCCGCACATGATGGATTTGGCGCAACAAGTTGCCGCCGCATCCCCCATTGCCGCGCAAGCGAAAGTCCAAGTGAAGGAAGCGAATAAAAAGGAAATCTCCTTCACGATTCTCTATCCGGGCTTTCCGATGAACGGTCAATCAGACGGTACCGCTCTAATAAGGGCGATGATCCGCAAGCTAATTGCTGACGGCAAGCAACCGCACGATCAGGAAATCAACATTTGGGTTTGGGGCCACATCACTGAGCCGGGCACTGTCGGTGAAAGCGGCCATCGCTTTGAAGCCTATGAGCGGAGCGTTTACCGGGCGGACTACTACGCCCAACTTGATTCAATCGAGTATGAGGATTGCAGCCCGGATGTGCAGCATTGGCGCTTTGGTCATTGCTCATGACCGATGCGCTACGCGACGTTCTTTAAGTGTTGTCGTCTGACAACGGTACGGCAGATCAGATCAAGATCGTAGCCACTGAGGATTTCACGCTTAAGCAATGCAGTCGCGACCGCTTCGACCATCTTCCACACCAACGGCGTGCGAAGCATCGTTAGCGTCTCTTGTTCATAGGCTTCCCACGACTTCGCCTTGTCGCCGAGTTTGCGCCGATGGTTGCGGGCAATCGCCACGTCGGCGGGCGAGGCGTGGTCACGCCACTTCATCGGGTTGCCGCTTTCATGGATCATCTGCGCCATGCCGCCAGCGATGCACATACAAACCTCGCCGTGGTGCTCGGCTTCGCCGACTACACGCTCGCGGATTGGATGACCGAAGGCGTCATGTGCTCTTGAGCCACCAAGCACGGCGTATTGCCCGGTGCGGGGATCGTACTTCTCAACAACGCCAACGGCGATCCGATCAGTTAGCCCTGTGACGTAGCCGGATAAGCGGCCTCTAGCGTGGATGGTGGCAATGGTGATTGGCAGTTGTTTCGCCAAGCCGATCACCGCATGACCGGCTTCGTGGTATGCCGTCGCCATGCGCTCCGGGCTGTACTTGGGCTTCCCGCGCTGAATCGGCAGCGACCAGTAGGTGACGCCGTATACGTCATAGCGCATGACTTTCTTGTCGGCTTCCAACGAGCGCAGCGCCCGCGCCATGCTGTGACGGATCGACCGCTCCGGGTCCCGTGTTTTGCGTCGCCGCCTGGGGTGCTCACGACGGTAGGCATCTACAAGCTCGGTGGTGCTCGGCGATTCCGATCTGTTGCTCTCGCGCATTTGGAGAGCATCCATAATCCAGCGCTGCATTAATCCGGGGCCGTGGCTCATAGTCATTCGTTGTCATACGACAACACTTACGACGCAAGAGAAATCGACGTTAAGACCTTGGGTCTTTTGGTGACAGCGTGCAAAGCTCTGCATGTGGGAACAGCCCCCGCACACCCTCCCGGCGCGGCTGGGCTTTTTTGCCCGACAGTTAATGGCGAGATTTACGGTGGCGGCGGATCGCTCGCCGCATGTCTGCTTCGACCGTCGTCAAGTGTGCTGACCTAGCCCCGTAGGAACCCGGTCTCATTCTTCGCGGGCAAATGGTCGTGATCCAAAGGGGATTGCCAGTGACCATTTCCACTAGAAGAATGCACGCTGATTGGAAACAGGTCGAGAAGGGCTAGGTGGATGCCGGTCACATTGCGAAGTGGCTTAACCCTCTTGTTGACAGGTGATGCGCCGTTCGATCCGGGAAAGAACTGGTTCAAATGCCCGCCCGGTCATTTTTGGATGAAAGTCGCGGCCCCCGAAATGGGGCCACCTCTGTTCGATGCCAAAAAACAGGTTTGGGAAGTTTGCGAACACGCAGCAGTACCGCGCAATCGCAGTGAGGCAGCCAAGTTTGCCAGAGTGTGTGAAATACTCAACGACGGCATGGCGATGTGGCGCGGCGAGTGGCTTTCAGACTTTCCAAAATATCGGAGCTTGTCCGAAGATGATTTGGCTGACTGGACGACGTGGGTGAACGGTCCGGGGCCGGAACGTTTTCTCGACGAAATCATTGCGCTTTGCACACAGTATGCTGAGAATAGTCGAGACGCTGTCGGTTATTTCCTCTCGCCCGGTCCGGTTTCGCTTCGCAAAGAATAGTATTCAGTTTCGTCTTTTCTTGTTTTGTCTTGTTTGGATCGTGTGTAGGTGATCGGGCGACCTTGGCCATAGGCTGGTGCGCTCGTCTCATGTAAAGTGGCCCACCGTTGAGGCCGACGATGCACCATGATGCGAAGGTACTTCGTGCGACGCTAACTGCGTCACTCATGTTGGTGGCTGTAGCTACAGCCGCTGTCGCTGGGCCGTTTCAGGATGCGCTCGCAGCGTGGAAACGCGGTGACTATGCAACCGAGTACTCGCTGTTGCGGCCATTGGCGGATCAGGGGAATGCCGACGCACAGTTCAGCCTAGGCGACATGTACCTACAGGGTCACTTCGTCCAGAAAGACTACGCCAAGGCTGTGAAATGGTTTCGCCTCGCCGCCGATCAAGGCAATGGTAACGCTCAAACTGCCCTCGGCGCTATTTACGCCGAGGGCAAAGTCGTCTCGCAAGACTATACTGAGGCTGTGAAATGGTTGCGCCTCGCCGCCGATCAGGGTATTCCCGGTGCTCAGGCGAACCTCGGCCACATGTACGCCGAAGGCCAAGGCGTGCCGCAGGACTATGTGCAAGCGCACATGTGGTACAACCTTGCAGCCTCCCGATTTACCAAAACTTTTGAGCAAGAACCGCGTGACATGGCGGTCAAGTCTCGTGACGCTCTCGCTTCCGTAATGACCCCCGCGCAGATCGCCGAGGCGCAGAAGCTGGCGCGTGAGTGGAAGCCGGAACGATAGTCTGATCGCTGGCAAAAAAAACGTGATGATCGTCAAGCAACCGCGCGGGAAATCGACGACATCCGAAGCATGTTGATGAAATCAGGAATGGGCCAACGCGACGGCGGTGACCGCTCTCATGGTACGCTGTAACGGGGGACAGCAATGGAGTCGGACCATGGGCGTCAAGACGCGCGAGGAAGTTCTATGGCTAGCACTGATGCTGCGCTGGGAGAACGTTGGCGTGCCGGATGGGGTCTCTTGCACGCTCGATGGCGAGCCAGCCATTAACTCGCAGATCGAGCGCATGGCCTATGTCCTGAGAAAGCTCGGCATTGGTGCCGACGTGTTCCGGACCCTCGCTGTGCATACCCGTCGGCAGGACGGTCGCTCTTACATCTCCAAGGATTCGTCTTGGATGAAGGAACCCAAGGATATTGGCGACGGCTGGTTTTTTGAGGGCTGTACCAGTCTTCGGCAAAAGCACGATGTCCTAAGTGCGTTGTCGAAGATTGGATATTCGACCCCTTTTGTTGAGTCTTGTGAAGAGTTTGTCGCCGGAAAAAGCGTGCGCAGATTCCTCCCTACCGAAAAGGAAATGGAGCGGATGCTTGCGGAGCCTGAGCCTGCCGGTATGGAGCCGTTCGAGGTGCCGCCCGAACTTGAGCAAGTGCTCGTTTCAGCCTTCTCGGGTGAAAAGACGAACCAAAAGTAGCGTGATTTGTCCAAGTGGGGCCGCGCCGAACCTTTAATCAGAATAGTTGACAGGTGGCCCTATCATTAAAGAAGCCCCGGCGGTGAGGCCGGGGCTGTATTCGCTGCTAATGCCGGATTGCTCTTATTAGAGCGGCTATGGCGACGACGAAAAGCGTAAGCTCATGCACCGTCGCCGGATCAATCGCGAAAACCATGCGATGACTCCGAGCTTTAAGGTGCGTGACGCGACTCACGCCATCGGTGCCAGTCCCACCCGGTCACCTGACCTGTCGCGTTTGAGGGGCATTCTTACCCTACGGGAGCAGCCAGAATGGCAGGTTTCGAATGTGGGGCTGAGGTGACGAAAACGCTAGATATTGGGATTGTCGGACAAGTGAAACATCGGTTGTGCGGCCCGCACGATCTGTCGCCAATAGGTGTCGCCAGTGTCGCCAAATATCTTGCTAACTAATTGATTTTGTTACTTAGTGGTCCCGTGTGAAGGGAACGCTCTACCGCTGAGCTAAGCGCCCGGTCCAGTCACGCCGTGATTTAGGAAACGGCCGGCGGCAGTGTCAAGGAAATCAGTTCGACGAGGCGACGCGGGATGCAGTCGATTGCAGCGCGCGGATGCGGTCGGCGAGCGTGGTCTTGGTCTCCTGCGGCGTGTCCGCGGCCTCGCCGAGGGTGCCGTTGCCGTCGGCGCCGCGCGCCGCCGCGGCGTCCGAGACTTGCGCCAGAGCCGGGGCATCGACCGCGAGCATGGAGACGATGGCGGAGCCCGGGCCTTCCAGCGTCGCGGTGAGGCGGGCGACTTCGGCGGCGACGTCGTTGATGCGCTCGCGCAGGATCGCGTTCTCGACCCGCTCGGCGGCCCAGGTCTGCTCCGCCTCGCGCTTCATGGTGGCAAGCTCGCGCTGCAGCTTGGCGCGCTCTTCCAGCGCCGCGGCGAGCTGGGCTTCGAGTTGCTTGATGTCGGAGCGGAATTTGTCGGAAGCGACGCCGCTGCGGCCGTTGGCGGACGCGATCTCGTTGCGCAGGTCGGCTTCGGTCTGGCGCGCCGCTTCCGCCTCGTTGCGCAGCTTGTCGATGTGATAATCGCGCTCGGCCAGCGCGCGGCCCTGCTCGCCGAGCTTGGTCTCGAGCTCCTGCACCCGTTTGTGCATCACTTCGGCCTCGGTGGTCTGCAGCAATAGCTGCCGCTCGAGATCGGTGGTGCGTTCGCCGAGCGTGCCGAGCTTGCCACGCGCCTCGGCGAGCTCGTTCGCCGCGGCGTTGGCATCGGCGCGCTCGCGCACCAGGCGCCCCTCGATGTCCTTCACCGTGCGCTCGTACTCGGTGACGGCGACCTTCATCGCTTCGACCTGGGTGCGCAGCGCGGCGAGCTCGACGCGCTGCTTGTCGGCGGTGATCGAATGCTCGCCGACTTCGGCGACGAGCTTGCCCAGCTCCGCTTGCTTGTCGGCCAGCGTCCGCTCGGCGTCGCGCAGCGAGCCGGTCTTGATGCCGAATTCCTCTTCGGTCGAGCGCAGTTGCTCGCGCAGCGTCTTGTCGCGCGCTTCAAGCGCGAAGATGGTCGCGGTCTTCTCGCCAAGCTCCTTTTTGAGCTGATTGATGGCGTCGGTCTTCTTGCCGAGCTCGGCAAGCTGCGTCGTGGTCTTGGTCTTCATCTGCGCCACGCTCATTTCGAGGCGGCGGGTCGACATGGCGAACTCGGCGCGCAGTTGATCCTTGTCGGCGCGGATTTCGGCGATCGACAGCGGCGTCGCCGCTTCGAGGCGCTTCATGGTCAGCCGGACGGCGCGATTATGAACGAGCGGCACGAATAGTAGTCCGAGCAACGCCGCAACCAGGAAGCCGATGCCGAAATACATGGCCGGTTCGATCATGAAACTACGCCTCCGTCCGCATCACGATACCCTGCCATGCGCCAACACAGCGCACCACATTCACCGGCCGTTAACCTAAACCGACTTTGGCCGCCGCGCCATTGTTTGCGGTCACGACCGCTGCCGTCGTGTTTCTGTCATAGCCGTCAGCCGACGGCACACGCTGCCGACGCAAGCGGGGCGGCGGAAGGCAAACGCCGACAGACCTAGAACGGGTTCCAGGTCGGGCGCTGGGTGAATTTCAGGTAGCCGAGATTGGCGCCGAGCCGCAGCCCGACACCGGAGCGGATCGGCACCAGCACGATGTCGTTGGCAGTCAGCGCCGTCATGCCGAAGCCGCCGATGAAATAGGCCGAGCCGTCGAGGCCGCCGAAGCGGTCGAAGATCGCCGTGGTCCGCGGCAGGTTATAGACCAGCATCATGGTGCGGGCGCCGTCGGCCCCGGCGTCGAAGCCGAGCGTCGGTCCCTGCCAGAACACCCGCAGATCGCCGGCATTTTTGGTGTAGAGCGTGCCGTCGCCGTAGCGCAGGCCGCCGACAAAGGCGCCGCCGGCTTCCTCGCCCAGCACGTAGCCGTTCGGCAGGCCCCATTGGCTGACCGCCTTCTCGACGATCATGGCGAGGCCGCGGGACACGCCGCCGAAGAAGCGATGGCCGGCGTCGATCAGTTCGTTCGACGAGTACTGGTTCTCGGCGGGCTGCTGCTGCGCCGCCGGTTGCGATGGCGCCCCGATGCTGCCGGTCGGCCGCTCATCGGGCGGCGGCGGCGCGGCCTGCTGGGCGACGCTCGGCGTCGCAGTCAAAAGGCCGGCGCTTAGCGCCACCAATAGCGAGGCAAAGATGGCGGGCCGCAAGCTCGAAGTCATGGCGAATTCCCCCTTAACCCCTTGCTCACACGCTTTCGCTTAACTCTTGGCAGCACCAAGCCGAATCACTCCACCTTTAGCCAAAACTATGACCGCAGCACGGCAGAAACGGAAGAGACGGCGGTTCCGTTTTGGTGCGTTCGCCGCCGGTTTGCTGGTGCTGGCGGGCGGCGCTCCGGCCGCTAGCGCCGCCACGACCGAGCGGATCGTGACCGACTGGCACAACGGCCTTGCCATCGGCGGCTACGACCCGGTCGCCTTCTTCACCGACGGCCGGCCGATGGCCGGCAGCGCCGACTTCGAGTTCCGCTACGGCGGCGCGATCTGGCGGTTCTGCAACGTCGGCAACCGCGCCGCCTTTGCCGCCAAGCCCGAAATCTACATGCCGCAATTCGGCGGTTACGACCCGCTCGGCGTGATGCATGGCGTCGCCGTCGCCGGCAATGCGAACGTCTGGCTGATCTCCGGGGAACGGCTCTATCTGTTCTACGACCGGGCGCGCCTGGAAAGGTTCACGGTCGATCCGGATCGCTTCATCGCCGAGGCCGAGCGCAAATGGCCCGAGCTGCAGCGCTCGCTCAGCCCTTGAGGAGCACGGCGCGGGCCGGATCGCCCCACGCTAAGAACGCCGGCACCAGCAGCTCCTCCGTGCCGTAGGCCAAAGCCGCGCCGGCCGGTGCGGTCATGCTGCCGCCGGCGGCTTCGAGGATCGCGTGCCCCGCGGCAATGTCCCAGTCGTGGATCGGCGCCAGCCGTGGATAGAGGTCGGCCGCGCCTTCGGCAACACGGCAGAATTTGACGGACGATCCGCTCTGCAGAAGCCGCGCCCCCGGCAGCGCATCGATATAAGCCCGCGTGCGCCGGTCGAGATGCGAGCGGCTCGCCATCGCGGTCAACTTGTCCGGCGCCGGCCGGCGGGCGCGGATGGCTTGCGGCGACGAGGTTTTGCCGTTGACGGAGAGCTGCATCCGTTCGGCGCCACGGCCGACAATGCCGCGCCAGATCGTTTGCAGCGCCGGCGCCGCGATGACGCCGAGTAGCGGCACGCGGTCGCTCACCACCGCGATATTGACCGTATATTCGTCGCGGCCGGCGATGAAATCCCGCGTACCATCAAGCGGATCGACCACGATGACGCTGGCGCCGGCAAAGTCCGGCCGCTCGGCGTCGGCGTGCTCCTCCGATACGACCGCCAGCGTCGGAGCAACGCGCATCAGTCCGTCGCGGATCGCCGCTTCGGCGGCGTCGTCGGCCGGCGTCACCGGCGATCCGTCGGGCTTGGTGCGCACGTCGCCCCGGCCGCCGACGTCCAGGATGGCGAGCGCCGCCGACACCGTCAGCGCGGTCAGCGCCTCCAAAAGGTCGGCGCACGCGTTGGCATTCAAGAGCGGCACGGGCGATCCCGGTTGCAGAGGGGCATTTCGATCTAGCACGGCCCGGCCGTCCGGGCACGATTGCCGAATCGGCCAGGCTGTGACAGGCACAGCAGGAATTTCAGAGAGCGGAGCCGCCTCATGTCCGCACCGGCCAGTCCCATCGCCATCGGCGCCCTCGACCTTGCGGCGTTGCTGTGTTCCCGCGTCTGCCACGACCTGATCAGCCCGGTCGGCGCCATCGTCAACGGGCTCGAAGTGATGGACGAGGACAAGGACGAGGAAACCAAGGTTTTCGCCCTCGATCTGATCAAGAAGAGCGCGCAGCAGGCGTCCGCCAAGCTGCAGTTCTGCCGGCTCGCCTTCGGCGCCGCAGGCTCGGCCGGGGCGCAGATCGATCTCGGCGACGCCGAAAAAGTGGCGCGCGGGCTGCTCGGCGACGACAAGACCACCATCGTCTGGAATCTGCCCCGCGAATTGCTGCCCAAGAACCGCGTCAAGCTTTTGTTAAACATGCTGCTGATCGCGGTCGGCACCATCCCCCGCGGCGGCACCCTTGCGGTCGATCCGGCCGACGGCGGCACGGGCTTTCGCATCACGGCGTCGGGTCTCAATGCCCGCCTGGCCGATGCCACCGCCGGCCTCCTGGTCGGCAGTCCGGGCCATCCGGTCGATGCCCATGCCATCCAGCCCCTCTACACCGGCATCCTGGCGCGCGATTGCGGCCTGGCGGTCTCGGCGGCGAGCGCCGAAAAAGACACCGTGCTGATCACGGCGGTCTGAACGGCCGGACTATCGGATTTCTCCGACTTTCCCGCGCCTTTAGGCGTTGCGCGCAAGAGAAATTAAACCGTTTACCAACAGACTGAGGCGGTCCGATCAGGCGGGGCGTGCCTGGCGACGAGGGCGCGCGCCGAGCGCGCCTCACGGTGAGTGTGCAAGCGGGGCGTGTGCCGGCAGGCAACCGCTCGGCCGGTGTCGAGGGCGCGTCGTATGGACGACCTGTTGCGTGAATTCCTGACTGAGACCAACGAGAGTCTCAATCTGGTCGACGCCGAGCTTGTCCGCTTCGAGCAGGAGCCGAACAACGGCGCCATTCTCGGCAACATTTTTCGCCTCGTTCATACCATCAAAGGGACCTGCGGTTTCCTCGGCCTGCCTCGGCTCGAAACGCTGACCCATGCGGCCGAGACCCTGATGGGCAAATTCCGCGACGGCATGCCGGTCACCGCCGCTGCCGTGACGCTCATCCTTTCGACCATCGACCGGGTGAAATCGATCCTCGATACCATCGAGAAAAGCGAGCAGGAGCCCGCCGGCGACGACGCCGACCTCATCGAGCAGCTCGGCAGCATGGCGCGCGACGAAGACGCGGAGCCGGCCCCGCCGTCGTCGCCACCGCCCGAGCTCGTCGAGATCGAACAGCCCGATCCGGCCCAAGAGCCCGATCCGGCCCAAGAGCCGGAGACCGGGCCCGCGCCCGAGAAAGCCGAAAAAGCGGCGGCGAAGCCTGAGAAAGCCGAGCGGACCGAGGACGACCGCAGCGCCGGCGACCGCATCGCCAGCCATTCGATCCGCGTCAACGTCGATACCCTCGATCACCTGATGACCACCGTCTCGGAGCTGGTGCTGACGCGCAACCAGTTGCTCGAGATCGTGCGCCGCCACGAGGACTCCGACTTCAAGGTGCCGCTGCAGCGGCTGTCCAACGTCACCGCCGAGCTGCAGGAAGGCGTGATGAAGACGCGCATGCAGCCGATCGGCAACGCCTGGCAGAAGCTGCCGCGCGTGGTGCGCGACCTCTGCGCCGAGCTTGGCAAGGACATCGATCTGTCGATGCGCGGCGCCGATACCGAGCTCGACCGCCAGGTGCTCGACCTGGTCAAGGATCCGCTCACGCACCTGGTGCGCAACTGTGCCGATCACGGCATCGAACCGCCGGCCGAGCGCATCGCCGCCGCCAAGCCGGCCAAGGGCACGATCCGTCTGTCCGCCTGGCACGAGGGCGGCCATATCATCATCGAAATCGCCGACAACGGCCGCGGCCTCGATCTCGCCCGCATCAAGGCCAAGGTGATCGAGAAAGGGCTGGCGAGCGAGGCGCAGATCGCCGCCAAGTCCGAAGCCGAAATCTGCAACTACATTTTCGCACCGGGCTTTTCCACCGCGGCCCAGGTCACCAGCATTTCCGGCCGCGGCGTCGGCATGGACGTGGTGCGCAACAATATCGAGCAGATCGGCGGCACCGTCGACCTGAAATCGGTGCCCGGCGCCGGCACCACCTTCACCATCAAGATCCCGCTGACGCTGGCGATCGTTTCGGCGCTGATCGTCGAAGCGGGCGGCGAGCGCTTTGCCATTCCGCAGCTTGCGGTGCTCGAGCTGGTGCGCGCCGGCAACAACGGCGAGCACCGCATCGAGCGCATCAAGGATGCGCCGGTGCTGCGGCTGCGCAACAAGCTGCTGCCGCTGGTTCCGCTCAGGGACGTGCTGCGGCTCGGCGAATGCGATGGCGCCAACGGCTTTGTCGTGGTGACGCAGGTCGGCAGCCAGGTGTTCGGCGTCGTCGTCGACGGCGTGTTCCACACCGAAGAGATCGTCATCAAGCCGATGTCGTCGAAGCTGCGCCACATCCCGGTGTTCTCCGGCACCACCATTCTCGGCGATGGCTCCGTCATCATGATCATCGATCCGAACGGCGTCGCCCAGACGCTGGGCCGCGCCGCAGCCGCCGCAGCGCGCGCGGAGAATGCGGCGCTGGAGAGCCGCGACGAGGACACCGACGAGGACACCGTCTCGCTGCTGGTGTTCCGCGCCGGCTCGCAGCAGCCCAAAGCGGTGCCGCTGTCGCTCGTCACCCGGCTCGAGGAGATCGACTGCCGCAAGATCGAGATTTCCGACGGTCGCCATCTGGTGCAATACCGCGATCAGCTCATGCCGCTGTTGCGGATCGACGACGCGACCCAGCTCAAGAAGGAAGGCGCCCAGCCGATCCTGGTATTCTCCGACCACGGCCGCTCCATGGGCCTGGTCGCCGACGAGATCGTCGATATCGTCGAGGAAAAGCTCGACATCGAGGTGTCGAGCGACCGTCCCGGCCTGCTCGGCTATGCGGTGATCAAGGGTGCCACCACCGAGATCGTCGACGTCGGCCACTTCCTGCCGCAGGCCTTCGAGGATTGGTTCCGCCGCCGCGATGCGTCGGCGGCGCGGCTGTCGCGCTCGGTGCTGCTGGTCGACGACTCGCCGTTCTTCCGCGAGCTGCTGACGCCGCTGATCAAGGCCGCCGGCTATCGCGTGGTGACGGCGGCCTCCGCGGCCGACGCGCTCGCCGCCCTCAAATCCGACGCCCGCTTCGATCTCATCGTCACCGACACCGAAATGCCGGACATGGACGGCTTCGCGCTTGCCGAGGCGGTGCGCGCCGCGCCCGCGACCGCCGGGATTCCGATCATCGCGCTCGCCGCGATGGTATCCGCCGACGCCATCGAGCGCGGTCGCGCCGTCGGCTTCCACGACTTCGTCGCCAAATTCGATCGCGCCGGCCTCGTCGCCGCGATCAAGGAACAGAGCGCCGACCTCGGCAGGGCGGCATGACAACCATGAACGACGCCGCAAAGCTCAGCGAATACGTCACCTTCACTACGGCCGGCCAGCTATTCGGCTTGCCGATCGAAGGGGTGCAGGACGTGTTCAAGCCGTCGCGAATCACCCGGGTGCCGCTCGCCGGCGCCGAGATCGCCGGCGTGCTCAATCTACGCGGCCGCATCGTCACCGCCGTCGAGCTGCGTTGCCGGCTCGGCCTCGGCCGCCGCGACGACGGTTCGGTGCCGATGGCGATCGGCATCGAAGCCAAGGGCGAATCGTTCAGCCTTCTGGTCGACGCCGTCGGCGAAGTTTTGAAGCTGCCCGACGCGGAGCGCGAGCCCAACCCGATCAATCTCGACCGCAATCTCGGTCGAGTGTCGGCGGGCGTATTCCGGCTCGACGGCCAGCTTCTCGTGGTCCTCGACATCGACCGGGTGCTGGATCTGAGCGCGGAAGCCATGGCGGCGTGAAGCGACGGCAAAACGACCGGGTGCGAAATCAAAGCGGGTTTGCCCGCGAAGAGTGGAGTGAGATGTTATGAAAACATGTTTGGTCGTCGACGACTCCAGCGTCATCCGCAAGGTGGCGCGGCGAATCCTCGAAGGTCTCGATTTCCAGATCGTGGAAGCCGAGAACGGCGAAGAGGCCATCGAGTCCTGCAAGCGGCAATTGCCAGACGCGATCCTGCTCGACTGGAACATGCCGAAGATGGACGGCTATGACTTCCTGCGGGTGCTGCGCCGCCTGCCCGGCGGCGACGGACCGAAGGTGGTGTTCTGCACCACCGAGAACGACGTCGCCCACATCGCCCGCGCGCTGCATGCCGGCGCCAACGAATACATCATGAAGCCGTTCGACAAGGACATTGTCGAGGCCAAATTCCAGGAAGTCGGGCTGATCTAGCGGCCGGCGTGACGGCGCCGGCATTGCGTGAGACTCGAGTAGCCAGTCAGTCAGCGTGCAGCGTTCATGAATATCGCCCTCGCCACCGCCGACCGCGCGCTCACCGCCGATAAGCCGATCCGCGTGATGGTGGTGGACGACGCCGTGGTCGCGCGCAGCCTGGTGGCGCGCTGGGTCGACGCCGAGCCGGACATGATGATCGCGGCGTCGCTGCGCACCGGGCGCGAGGCGATCGACCAGATCGACAGCGCCGATCCCGACGTCGTGGTGCTCGACATCGAGATGCCGGAGCTTGACGGCATTTCGGCGCTGCCGCTGCTCCTGAAAAAGAAGCGCGACTTGATGGTGATCATGGCGTCGGCGATCACGCGCCGCGGCGCCGAGGTGAGCTTGCGCGCGCTGTCGCTCGGCGCCGCCGATTATATCCCGAAACCGCAAACCGCCCGCGAAGCCACGACTTCGGTTGAATTCCGCCGCGAGCTGATCGAAAAAATCCGCAACCTGGGCCGTCGCCGCCGCCTGTTGCAGCACCAGCGGGCGCCAAGCACCGCGCCGGCGCCGGTCCATGTCAAACTGCCGCGCCGTCGCCCGACGCCGCTGCCGGCATTGCCAGACGCACTTGCGGGCAGGCCGGAAACGCCGACGGTGAGCTTGCGGCCGTTCAGCCTGATGATGCCGCGGGCGCTGCTGGTCGGTTCGTCGACCGGCGGTCCGCAGGCGCTCACGGTGCTGATCGAAAAGATCACTGCGGCGATCGACCGCGCCCCGGTGCTCATCACCCAGCACATGCCGCCGACGTTTACGACCGTCCTCGCCGAGCATCTGTCCCGCGTCGCCGGCCGCGGCGCCCACGAAGCGGAACACGGCGAGCCGGTGCTGGCCGGCGGCGTCTACGTGGCGCCGGGCGGCCGCCACATGCGCGTCGTCCGCGACAAGGACGGCGTCAAGATCGCGCTCGGCGACGATCCGCCGATCAATTTCTGCAAGCCCTCGGTCGATCCGCTGTTCTCGTCGGCGGCGACGGTGTGGGGGGCGGCCGCTCTTGCGGTCGTGCTCACCGGCATGGGCACCGATGGCACCCATGGCGCTACCGATATCGCGGCCTCCGGCGGCAGCATTATCGCCCAGGACGAGCAAACCAGCGTCGTCTGGGGCATGCCGCGCTCGGTGGCCCAGGCCGGTTTGTGCTCGGCGGTGCTGCCGCTGCTGGAAATCGCGCCGAAAATCCTGCGGCTGTTTGCGGGAGTCCGCGCATGACCCCGCTCGATTACGATTATCTACGCCGCTGCCTGAAGGAACGCTCCGGCCTCGTGCTATCGGCAGACAAGCAATATCTGGTCGAAAGCCGGCTGCTGCCGGTGGCCCGCAAGTCGGGTTTCTCCAGCCTCGGCGATCTGGTGCACGCGTTGCGCTCCGGCCACGACGACGTGCTGATGACGGCGGTGGTCGAGGCGATGACGACCAACGAGTCGTTCTTCTTCCGCGACAAGATCCCGTTCGACCATTTTCGCACGATCATGATACCGGCGCTGCTCGCTTCGCGCCGCACTTCGCGCACCATCCGTATCTGGTGCGCTGCCGCCTCGACCGGCCAGGAGCCGTATTCGCTGGCGATGTCCTTGAAGGCCATGGAGCGCGATCTCGTCGGCTGGCGCGTCGAGATTTTGGCGACCGACCTCTCCAGCGAGGTCTTGGAAAAGGCGCGGCAAGGGCTCTACAGCCAGTTCGAGGTGCAGCGCGGCCTGCCGATCCAACTGCTGCTCCAGCATTTCACCCAGATCGGTGAACTGTGGCAGATCGCGCCGGAACTGCGCGCCATGGTCAAATTCCGCCAGTTCAACCTGCTCGGCGACTTTTCCCAATTCGGTCTGTTCGACGTGGTATTCTGCCGCAACGTGCTGATCTATTTCGACCAGCAGACCAAGATCGACGTTCTCAGCCGGCTGTCGCGGGTGATGATGAACGACGGCTATCTGGTGCTCGGCGCGGCCGAGACCGTGGTGGGTCTGGTCGACAGCTTCAAGGTGGTCCCCGACAACCGCGGCCTGTACACGCCGAACGTCCGCCGGCCGCCGGCGGCGGCAACCGCCGCCAAGCCCGGCCCGCGCCTGGTCGCGGTCAACGGCGCGCGCTAGGCGCGGCTGACAAGCAGCGACGTCGCGTCCGGCGTTTTTGATTCCTCGGATTTTCGCCTCGCCTTGCCTCGCCGGCGCCAGACCGGGGTGACGCTCGTCACATCGCTGTCGTCCACGGCCTGAGAAAATGTGGCAATTCCGCTTGCCTCCTCAGGGGAAAAAGTCGACCTTTACAACCAGACATCGTATGCCGAGGCGCCCGGCCTCGTATCCAGGGAGAAGCCAATGCCCGCCGTTGCTTTCTCGAACAACGATATCGCCCTCGTCGCCTGGACTTTCGACAAGCATCTCGACGGCTGCCTTGGCTTTGCCGTCATCCAGATCGACGCCAGCGGCAAGGAAACGCCGCTGCCGGCCATGGCAACGTTCCAGGGGCAGCAGCCCGACCCCAACCGCAGCACCGAGCAGGCGCCGGTGCAGAAATTCTGGTGGAAGGACCTCTATGCCAAGCGCGGCGGGACCTACAAATATCGCATCGTGCCGATGGGCGGCACGCCGGGCGCGCTCAAGCCGCTCGCCGGCGTCGCGCCGCTGGTCAGCAACGCCGTGACGCTGACCGAGAAGCGGCCGCCGTTCTTCAGCGCCTATTTCAACCGTGGCATCGTGGCGACCCAGGCCTTGAGTCGCGAGCTCAACAACAAGCCGAGCGTTGCCGCGCT
>JASHQO010000215.1 GCA_030039105.1 Xanthobacteraceae bacterium | reverse complement strand
GTTGCGGGTCGGCATGACGCAGTCGAACATGTCGATGCCGCGCGCGACCGCTTCGAGCAGGTCGGCGGGCGTGCCCACCCCCATCAGGTAGCGCGGCTTGTCGGCCGGCAATAGCGGCGCGCTATCGGCGACCACCTGGAGCATCGCCTCCTGCGTCTCGCCGACGGCGAGGCCGCCCAGGGCATAGCCGTGAAAGCCGATCGCGGCGAGCGCGCGGACGCTTCGCTCCCGCAGTGTCCGGTCGTCGCCGCCCTGCACGATGCCGAACAGCGCGCGTCCCGGCGGCGCTTTTTCGAACGCGCGCTTGCTGCGCTCGGCCCAGCGCAGCGACAGCTCCATGGCGCGGGCGATATCGCCCGGCTGCGCCGGCAGCCGCACGCATTCGTCGAGCTGCATGGCGATGTCGGAGCCGAGCAGGATTTGCACCTCGATGGCGCGCTCGGGGGTGAGCTCCACCATGGCGCCGTCGAGATGGGAGCGGAAGGTGACGCCCTGCTCTTCGACTTTGCGCAGCGCCGACAGCGACATCACCTGAAAGCCGCCGGAATCGGTGAGGATCGGATGCGGCCAGCCCATGAACGCATGCAGCCCGCCGAGCGCCGCAATCCGTTCCGCCCCAGGCCGCAGCATGAGATGATAAGTGTTGCCGAGCAGAATTTCGGCGCCGGCCGCGCGCACGTCGTCGCGGTGCACGCCCTTGACGGCCGCTTGCGTGCCGACCGGCATGAAGGCCGGCGTGTGCACCGGCCCATGCGGCGTCGAAATCTCGCCGCTGCGCGCGGCGCCGTCGGTGGCGATGAGGCGGAAAGAAAACGGCCCAGGCATCGCGCGTTCATACAAGACCCCGGCTCATAAATCTCGCCCGTTGCGCTTTCCAAATTATTCCCGTCACTTTGAGAAACGGACGGCTCACAAGGTCGATGCCCGGAACAGCAGGCAGGCGTCGCCATAGGAATAGAACCGGTAGCCGGCCGCGACGGCGTGGGCATAGGCGCGCCGCATGACGTCGAGGCCACAGAAGGCGCTGACCAGCATGAACAGCGTCGAGCGCGGCAAGTGGAAATTGGTCAGCATCGCGTCCACCGCTTTGAAGCGATAACCCGGCGTGATGAACAGCGCGGTATCGCCGGAGAACGACGACAGCGTGCCATCGGCGACGGTGGCGCTTTCCAGAAGCCGTAGCGAAGTCGAGCCGACCGCGACGATGCGGCCGCCGGCGCGGCGCGCGGCGTTCAAGCCGGCGGCCGTCTCGGCGCCGACCACGCCCCACTCCGGATGCATCTTGTGACCCGACGTATCGTCGGCCTTGACCGGCAGGAACGTGCCGGGGCCGACGTGGAGCGTCACCCGATGCAGGGCGACGCCGCGCGCCTCGAGCGCTTGCACGAGATCGTCGGTGAAATGCAGGCCCGCGGTCGGCGCGGCGACTGAGCCCTCTTCACGCGCGAACATGGTCTGATAATCGGCGCGGTCGCGCTCGTCGGCGGCGCGACGGTTGCCGATATAGGGCGGCAACGGCATGTCGCCGCGCTCGGCCAGCGCGTCGTCCAGCGCCGCGTCGTGGAACGCGAAGGCCAAGGTCACCTCGCCGGCCTCGCCTTTGTCCTCGACCGTGGCGTCAAGCTGTTCGAGGAAACAGACGCGGCCCTCGCTGCCGAAGCGCACCACGTCGCCCGGCGCCAGCCGCTTCGCCGGCCGCACCAAAGCGCGCCAGCGCGAGCCGTCGAGCCGCTTGATGAGCGTCGCGTCGATTGCCGGCTCGCGGTCGCTACCTTCGCGGCGATTGAGTCTGCGGCCATGCAAGTTGGCCGGCAGCACCTTGGTGTCGTTGACGACCAGCGCGTCGCCCGGGCGCAGCAGCGTCGGCAGATCGGCGATGGTGCGGTCTTCGAGCTCGGGCTGCGCAGCCGGACGGACGAGCAACAGCCGCGCCGCGTCGCGCGGCACCATGGGCCGCAGCGCGATGCGGTCCTCGGGAAGCTCAAAATCGAACGCATCGGTGCGCATGGATTGCCCAAAACCTTGGCAGTCGCCTAAAAGGGCATATCGCAACCTTTGCGCCGGCAATCAATGTGACCCCGAGCGCCGTCATCCAGGTGAAGCGCGGCATCGGCGACGTCATCTGGCATCTGCCGTTCGTCCGCGCCATCGCCGCCACGTCGCCGGGCGGCCGGGTGACGTTCCTGGCGCCGCCGTCGAGCGGGGCCAAGGAGCTGCTGGCGGCCGAGCCGAGCGTCGCCGAGGTGCTCCATTTCGAGCACGCCGGCTCGGAGCTGCGCCGCGGTCTCAATTTCATTCGCCTCATGCGACTGTTGCGAAGCCGGCAATTCAGTCGGATCTGGATTCTCGATCGCACCACCCGCCCGGCCGGCGCCGCGCTGTTGGCCGGCATCCCGGAGCGCATCGGGCTCGGGCTCGGGGCGCAGCGTTTTTTCATCACCAATCCGGGCATCGACATGAGCCATTTCCACGATCAGCCGATCGACTGGCTGATCGCGCTGATGGCGGCGATGGCGGTGCCGCTGCCGACCACCGAGCCAAGCCTGCCGGTGCCGGCCGCAACGCTAGCGGCGATCGGCGACAAATACACGCCGCAGCCGCGGCCGTGGATCGCGCTCGGCATCGGCAGCTCGCATCCGGACAAGGATTGGCCGGACGGCTATTGGGCGGATTTTCTGGCTGCGCTGCGCGGCCGTACCGCCGGCACGATCTTCCTGATCGGCGGCGCACAGCATGCGGCGCGGGCGCAAGCGCTGATCGCGCGCAGTGCCGGCGCCGCCGCGGTCGTCGATGCGTGCGATCTCAGGCTGATCGAGGCGGTGGCGCTGCTGCGCCACGCCGATCTTTTTGTCGGCACCGATTCGGGACCGATGAACCTTGCCGCGGCAGCCGAGACCGACGCCTTCGCGCTGTTCGGCGGCACGCCGGTGCTCAAATACTCGAAATTCATCCACCCCATCGTGCCGGAGCGCGGGTCGTCGCGCGGCGGCATGGCACAGATTTCGCCGTCGCTTGTGATCGACCAAGTGGCGCCTTTTCTATCGCGAGTGAAAAAGCCGCAATGAAGAATTATTATTGCTGGGAATTCTGGCTGTCGATGGTTCGGTTGTCGACGAACCGAATAGCAATTGGGCGACCGGCGACGGCGCCGCCCATGCCGTCGCTGAAATGCAGCGGCGTGCAACGGCCGAGCGCCGCATTGACGGCGTCCCGGTAGGCATCCCGCACCGGCGTCGGTGCGTCGTGGCTGGCGTAGGTCACCCGCGGCGGCGCCACCATCTCGCCGTCGCGCTTGAAGGCAAAGCGCACCGTGTATTCCATGCCGTGGCGGGCCTGGTCCTTGGGCGGCGGCACCCAGCAGGCGCGCAGCGCCGCGAACATGGCGCGGATCGAATCCAGCCCCTTGTCGTCGCTCGCCGGAGTGCCGTCGCCGCCTTCGCCGGCAGGCTGATCGCCGCCGGTCCGGTCCTTGCCGGCTTTGTCGGCATCGCCGTCCGACAACGTGCCATGCTCGTTATTGTCGGTGGATATCACCGTGAGCCGCAAGTCCTCGCCGATCGGCGGCAGGTAATACGGCAGGCATGGGCCGCGGTGGAAAACGCCGCAGAACGAGGGATGGCAAGGTCTGCCGCTGAGCACGCTGCATTGCGACATCGGCGTCTGCGCCAAAGCGCCGCCCGTTATGCCGGGCACGGCAAGACCGATCAGTCCCAAAGCAATCGTCGTCGCATTTTTTTGGAGCGGACCCATGGATCGACTCCTCGTCGACTCCGCGAAGAACTACTCCGCGTCCGCCGCTACTGTCATGCTGACGATGCGGTCCGGCTCCGTAGGCGGCTCGCCGCGCTTGAGCCGGTCGACCACGTCCATGCCGTCCACGACCTCGCCGATCACCGTGTATTGCCGGTTCAGGAAGTGGCCCTCGTCGAACATGATGAAGAACTGGCTATTGGCGGAATCGTTGCTGTGGCCCTTGCGCGCCATGCCGACGATGCCGCGGTCGAACGGCACCGTGGAGAATTCGGCCTTGAGGTCCGGATGCTTCGAGCCGCCGGTGCCGTCGCCGTGTTGGCCGTCGCCGGTCTGCGCCATGAAGCCGTCGATCACGCGATGGAACGGCACGTCGTCGTAAAAGCCTTCGCGGGCCAGCATTTTCAGCCGCTCGGCGTGCTTGGGCGCGACATCGGTACGCAGCTTGATGACGATCGTTCCGGGCGTAGTCTCGAGCACGAGGGTATTTTCCGGATCGTCTGCGGTTGCAGCACTCATGGGACGCTTCCTTCGAACTGTGGCCGGCGTGAAACGCCCGGCATTACTTCACGATGGTCGCTTTCTTGATGTAGTCGAGATTGGGAAACGCCTTATTGAGATAGGCGTTTCCTTCGCTTTGGATGCGGCCCTGCTCCGGCCCGCTGCCGCGCGGCGCGCCTTCGCCGTAATTGCTATAGAGCTTGTCGACCACGTCCATGCCGTTGCCGACGACGATGCCGAACGGCGCAAAGCCCTGGCCGTCGAGCCGGCTGTTGTCGGCATAATTGATGAACACCTGGGAGGTGCGGGTGTCGGGGCCGGCGGTCGCGAAGGTGATGGCGCCGCGCGCATTGCTCTTGGTCACCGGGTCGTCCTTGATCCGCGCCTCGCGCCACACCGCGGAAAGCTTTGGATCGCCATTGATGCCGAACTGCACCATGAAGCCCGAGATCACGCGGAAGAACCGCGCATTGTCGAAAAAGCCGTTTTTGACCAAGTTGTAGAAGCGGTCGGCGCCGTTCGGCGCCCAGTCGCGATGGACCTCAACCTCGAACACGCCCTTGGAAGTGTCGAAGTGGGCCTTGTAGAGCGGCGGCGCCTGTTCGTTGAGCGCGGCCGGATTGGCGAGGTTGGAGCTTTGGCTGAACGCCGGGGTGGCGAGAGCGAGCGCAATGGCAACGACGCGGATCATGACATCTCCCGGATCAACGGCCTTCAGGCTTTGGCGAATTTTCGTTTCAGCCGGGCCGCAACGGTCGCCGGCACGAAGGCCGCAACGTCGCCGCCCATGCCGGCAATCTGGCGCACCAAGGTGGCGGTGATCGGGCGGACCGCGGCGGAGGCCGGCAGGAACACGGTCTGCACCTGCGGTGCCATGGTGGCGTTCATCCCCGCCATCTGCATCTCGTAGTCGAAGTCGCTGGCATCGCGCAGCCCGCGGATCAGCATGGTGGCACCCTCGCGCCGTGCCGCGGACACCACGAGATCGGCGAAAGTCGTACAGACGAGCGCGCAGCCTGCGGCCTTGGCCATGGGCGCGCAAATCTCCTCCAGCATGGCGAGCCGTTCCTCGGCTGAGAACAGCGGCGTCTTTCCCGGGTGCAAGCCCACCGCCAAGACGAGACGGTCGGCGAGCCGCACGGCACTCCCAACCACATCGAGATGGCCGTTGGTGATGGGATCGAACGATCCGGCAAAAAGCGCTGTGCGGGGCATATCGGCGGGTCTAGCCCGCGCCCGGGCGGACCGCAAGGCGCGGCCGGCGCCGTCACCACCGCCGATTTGACGCTCACGCTGCCGCGCCGGCATCCAGAGCGGCCAAAATTAACTACTGCGGCCAATAACTTACACAAAACGCCCAAACTGTGATGGTGGTCAAGGAAACCAACAGGCCGGTCGGTGACACTCATATCAGAACGAGGGGCAACCAAATCGCCGCGTCGATGTTTTAGTCGGACAGACGGCCGGGTTGCGGGACACGGGACGGGACTCATGCGCAATACGATCTATGCCGTGATCGCGGCAGCCATTATCGCAGCGTGCATCACGCTCGCGCCGATACTGACGCTGCAGGTCGATGCCGCGGCCGGCCCCGGCGCCAAGTCGGATCGGGCCGACGCCCGGCCGCTCGCTGCCGAATGCTCACAGAAAGCTTGGCCTTATGTCGAAGCGGCGTGCCTGCGCGATGCGCGCAACCCGCTCGGCCAGGCCCGTCAAGTTCGCTTCGTTCCACTCGACAACGCGCGCCGGCTTGGCGCCAACGCCTCGCGCTAGCGGAACCGTTCCAGGATATTTGCCGTGGTGCTCTTTCGGCGGGTTTTCACCCCGCCGAATTTTTTGTTCACGCCTGTTTGCGCTTCGGTCCCAGCGACTCTAATCCAGTTTATTGCTCTCCGATAACATTTTGAGCGATCTCGTGGTTTTACCGATTTTTGCCAGGTTTCGCCTAGCCTCTAAACGATTGGTTGGAACGTCATTGGAATTTCGACAGCCATAGTTTGCGAGCGTCACGTCCGTGGAGCCCAGCGTGCGCGACGCGGCCGGGTCTTGGTCGGATGAGTTCGGTGCCCCCACGTACGGTTCGCAACCTCGCCCCGCTGCCACGCGCGGCCGGCGTCGATCAGGAGCAAGGCTTGGTGTCCAGCCGGCCGCAGCCGTTCGCGGAGCTCGATTTTTTCGCGTTGGAGCGCAAGGCGCGCGCTCGGGCGGCGGCCTGACGGCGGGGGCAGCGATGGGTTATGCCGAAGACAAGGCGATGCTCAAGCAGCAGGAAAGCCTGATCAGCGAATTGGAACGCGTGATCGCCGTCGACAAGGACATCGCCCATCGGGCCATGATGCTGCGCCGCGTGACCGATCTGTTCGCGGCCGGATCGGGCAAATTTGCCGCCGAACAGATCGAGCTGTTCGACGACGTCATGGGACGCCTTGCCGAGCAGATCGAGGTTTCGGCCCGGGCCGAGCTCGGACAAATCCTGGCCGATCTTGCCGATGCGCCGCCTGCGGTCATCCGGCGCCTCGCGCTCGATGACGCTATCGCCGTCGCCGGCCCCATCCTGTCGCGCTCGGCACAGCTCGACGAGACCACCCTCGTCGAAGGCGCGAGAACCAAGAGCCAGGATCATCTTCTCGCCATCTCGCGGCGCGCCGTATTGGGCGAAGCGTTGACCGACATCCTGGTCGAGCGCGGCAACGCCGAGGTGGTGCGCAGCACCGCGTCCAATCATGGCGCCACCTTCTCCGAATCCGGGTATTCGATCCTGGTCAAGCGCTCATTGCTCGACGATGAGCTCGCCGCCCGGGTCTGGGCCTATCCCACCGTCCCGCGCCAGCATCTGCTGAAGCTTTTTGCCGACGCTTCGGAGACCGTGCGTGCGGAATTGACCAAGCAGGACCCGCGCCGCGCCGGCATCATCGGCGATATGATTGCGCGCGCCACCAGCCAGATCGAGACGCGAACCCGGCAGAATTCCGTGGACTATGCAGCGGCGCAAGCGCTGGCGCAGACGATGCACGACGCCGGCAAGCTCGACGAAGCGCAGTTGGCAGCATTCGCCCGGGACGGCAAGTTCGAGGAGACCGTGGTGGCCTTCTCCCTGACCTGTGCGCTGCCGATCGCCCTGATCGAGCACGCCTTCGTCAGCCGCCACGCCGAGCAAACCATCGTGCTGGCGAAGGCGGCCGGCTATAGCTGGGATACCACCAAGGCCGTCCTGCTGCTGCAGGCCACGACGCAGCCGATCTCGACGCGCGAACTCGAGCAGCATTTCGAGGCCTTCGCGCAGCTCAAGGCCGATGCCGCCAAGAAGGCGATCAAGCTTTACCTGATGCGCGAACAGGCAAGGAAGCCGCGACTGAATTGACCAGGCGGCGCGGCTTATTGCGGCTCGAGATTGAGCGCCTTCACAATCGGCGTCCATTTTTTGATGTCGGCGACCATCAGGTCGGTGAGATCTTGCGGCGTGCCGCCCTTGGCAACGTTGCCGAGCCGCGCCAGCGCCTGCCGCGTCGCCCGCGTCTGCAGGCTGGCATTGATCGCCCCGTTGAGCTTTTGCACGATGGCCGCGGCGGTGCCGACCGGCGCGAACAGTCCGGTCCAGCTCGCGGTCAGCACGCCCGGATAGCCCGCCTCCCCGATCGTCGGCACGTCCGGCAGCTCCGGAATCCGCTTGGCGCTGAGCACGGCGAGCGCGCGCAACTGGCCGGCGGCGATGTGCGGCAGCAGCGGGCTCGACGCCTCGAAGGTGAGCTGCAGATTGCCGGCAATCACGTCCTGGATCGACAGCGCGCCGCCGCGATAGGGCACGTGCACCATGGAAACTCCAGCCACCGACTTGAACAGCTCGGCTGTCAGATGCGGCACCGTGCCGGTGCCGGCCGAGCCGTAGCTGAGCTTTCCCGGATTGGTCTTGGCGTAGGCGACGAGGTCGGCCACCGAGCGAAACGGCAGCGCCGGATTGACCACAAGGATGACCGAGCCTTCGGCATAGGGCGCGATCGGCGCGAAGCTCTGCAGCGGGTCGTAGCCCGGATCCTTGTAGAGCAGCGGCGAGATCACCTGGCCGCTGGCGCTGCTCATGAGCAGCGTGTAGCCGTCGGGATCGCTGTGGGCGACGTCGCGGGAGCCGAGCGTATTACCGGCACCGCTGCGGTTCTCGACGAAAAACTTGTTGCCGAGCGCGGTGCTCAGGTCGTTGGCGAGCACGCGGGTGACGAGGTCGACCGTTCCGGCCGCCACCGTGGGCACGACGATTTTCACCGGCCGGTCCGGATAGCTTTGCGCAAGCGCCGGCGCGACTGCGACGGCGAGCAACGCCGCCGCGGCGGCGAGGCGCAAAAACCCGCCGGTCATTGCTTGTTGAGCCCGAGCGAATTGACGATCGGCGACCATTTGGCGAGATCGGCCTTGATCACCGTCGTGAAATCCGCTGGCGTGCCGCCGAGCGGCTCGTTGCTGAGCCGCTCCAACGCGATCTTCAGCTCCGGCGTCTTCAGCCCCTCGTTGATCGCCGCGTTGAGCTTCTGGATGATCGGCTGCGGCGTCTGCGCCGGCGCCAACAGTCCGGTCCAACTGGTCGAGACGAAATTCGGAAAGCCGCTCTCCACCATCGTGGGCACGTCGGGCAGTTGTGGAATGCGCTTCGGCGTGGTCACCGCGAGCGCCCGCAGCCGGCCGGCCTGGATCAGCGGCAGCAGCACGCTGGTGCCCTCGAACGTCATCTGCACATTGCCGGCGACCACGTCGTTGATCGAGGGGCCGCCGCCCTTGTAGGGCACATGGACGATGTCGATGCCGGCGCGGGCCTTGAACATCTCGCCGATCAGATGCGGCAATACGCCAATGCCGCCGGACGAAAAATTCACCTTGCCCGGATTGGCCTTGGCATAGGCGACGAGGTCGGCGACGGAATTGGCCGGCACCGCCGGATTGACCACCAGGATGTTGGAGCTTTCGCCGACCAGCGCGATCGGATCGTAGCTCTTGAGCGGATCGTAGCCGGCGTCGGGATGCAACAGCGGTGCGATGACGAGACCGCTGGCGCTGGAATAGAGCAGCGTATAGCCGTCCGGCGCCGCCTCGGCGGCATCCTTCGAGCCGATGGTGTTGCCGGCGCCGGCGCGGTTTTCGACGACGAAGCCTTTGCCGAGCGCATTCTGCAGGCTATTGGCCGCAATCCGCGCGATGACGTCGACCGGCCCGCCGGGCGGCGTCGGCACGATGATCTTCACCGGGCGGTTCGGATAATCCTGCGCCTGCGCCGTACCGAGGCTCAATAGAGCTGTCAACAACGCCGCCGCAAGCGAGCGGATCATGGCATTTCCCCCTGCTCTTCTTGTTTGGGATAACCGCTTTAGCGGATGGCCGACGGTTTGACCATGTATCGATCGTCGCGATTGTTTGCGCCTTGGCGCGGGCCTAGCGGCCCCCGGTCAATCGCGGTAAATCCTAGGCTTGGACCCGGTGCGCACGGGGATTTTGGGCGCCGGGCATCAGGGGTTTTGCCGGTGATCTGCCTGATCGACAATTATGACAGCTTCACCTTCAACCTGGTCCACTATCTCGGGGAACTCGGGGCCGAGGTCGTGGTGCACCGCAACGACAAGGTGACGAGCGCCGCCGTGGTCGCCGCCGACCCGGACGCTATCGTGCTGTCGCCTGGCCCGTGCACCCCAAAGGAAGCCGGCATCTGCCTCGATCTCATTGCGGCTGCGGCGCAGAGAATTCCGATCCTCGGCGTCTGCCTCGGCCATCAGGCGATCGGCGATGCGTTCGGCGGCAAGGTGGTGCGGGCGCCAACGCAAGTACACGGCAAGCTGTCGGAGATCCGTCACAACGGCCGCGGCATCTTTCGCGGCATCAATGCGCCGTTCAAGGCGACACGCTATCACTCGCTGGTGGTCGAGCGCGCCACCATGCCGCGCGAGCTCGACGTGACCGCAGATGCCGACGACGGCGTCGTCATGGGGCTCGCGCATACCGGCTTGCCGGTGCACGGCGTGCAGTTTCATCCCGAAAGCATCGCCTCCGAGCACGGTCATCTGATGCTGAAGAACTTTCTCGACATCGCCGATGCCTGGAA
>JASHQO010000214.1 GCA_030039105.1 Xanthobacteraceae bacterium | reverse complement strand
GCCGGGCGCACCGCGGCAGCGACCGCCGGCACGACCGCCGCGCCGCAACGGCGCGCCAGCGAAGTCTTCAGCGCGCTGTTGTCGTGGATCGACGGCATCGGCGAGACCGGCCTCGACGGCCACGATTTGCGCGAGCTCGGCCTCAAAGACGGCACGCTCACCGTCGACGATGCCCGCAACGGCAAGCGCTGGTCGTTTCAGAACATCACGCTCAGCCTCGAACGTCCGCACGGCGGCGGCGTCATCGTCACCGTCGGCTCGGATAACGCCAACCGGCCGTGGGGACTGACGGCGTCGATCAAGCCGCTGCGCGACGGCTCGCGCAGCATCGAGCTCGAAGGCCGTCACGTCTCGGCGGCGGATTTGCTGTTGGCGGCCCGCCTCGACGACGGCAGCATGGAAGCCAACGTGCCGCTGTCGGCAAGCTTGAACGCCGAGATCGGTCCGGACGGCGTGCCGCACCGGCTGAGCGGCCGCATCGTCGCCGAATCCGGCTCGATCGAAGATAGCGGCGGCGACGCCGGCCGCATCGACATCGACCACGCCGAGATGAAGCTGAATTGGGACGCCGGCGACCGCACCCTGTCGGCGCCGTTGCAGATCATTTCCGGCGGCAACCGGCTGACGCTGCTTGGCGAGGTGCGCGCCCCGGAGCAGGCCGGCGGCATCTGGGCGTTCAAGATCGGCGGCGGCACCGTCGTGCTCAATTCGCCCAATATCGGCGGCGATCCGCTGGTGCTCAATCATGTCGCCGTCGGCGGCCAGTTCGATCCGACCAACAGGCGCTTCGTCATCGACGGTGGCGATATCGGCAATGCCGACGTCGCCATCGCCATGTCGGGCAAGGCCGACTATGCGAGCGGCGACCTGCGGGTCGCGGCCGGCTTCGCCAGCACCAAAATGACGGCCGATGCCTTGAAGCGGCTGTGGCCAGTGACCGTGTCGCCCAAGGTGCGCGACTGGTTCATCACCCACCTCAACAGCGGCAACGTTGACCGCCTTGTCATTGCGGTGAATGCGCCGCTCGATACGCTGCGCGCCGGCGGTCCGCCGGTGCCCGACGACGGCCTGTCGATCGAAGCCCAGGCGACCAATTGCGTGATCCAGCCGGTGGCGGGGCTGCCGGCGCTGCACGATGCCGACCTCAACGTCCACATCGTCGGCCGCGACGCGGTCATCACGCTCAACAAGGCGACCGCCGATCTGCCGTCCGGAAAGAAGCTCGTCATGTCGGCCGGCCAATTCGAAGTGCCCGATACGGCGCCGCACGAGCCGCCGGCGAAGGTGCGCTTCCGGCTCGACGGCCCGGTGCCGGCCGCGCTCGAGCTGTTGACCATGGATCGCCTGCGCGACGCCGCGGCCGGCGTGCCGTTCGATCCGGCCACGACGCGCGGCACCATGACCGCCAACGTCACGCTCGGCATGCCGATGAAGGCCGACCTGCCGCCGGGATCGACCAGCTATGCGATCGCGGTGGACGCCACCAATTTCGTCGCCGACCGCATGATCATGGGGCAGAAGGTCGAGGCCCAGGCGCTCAAGGTGATCGCCAGCAACCAGGGCTTTGCCATCAAGGGCGACGTCAAGATCGGCGGCACGCCGGCGAGCCTGGAATACCGCAAGGCGCGCGCCGACAGCGACGCCGAGATCAATCTGCAGGGCATGCTCGACGAGACCGCGCGGGCGAATTTCGGCATCGACCCGGGCAGCACCATCAGCGGCGCCATTCCGCTGCACCTGAGCGGCCGCATGGGCAGCGGCCCGGACCGCGACGTCCGCTTGGCCGTCGAAGCCGATCTGACTCCGGCGCAACTCGATGGCTTCCTGCCCGGCTGGGTGAAGCCGGCCGGCAAACCGGCGCGGGCGACGTTCACCTTGACCGCGAAGCCGCAATCGACCCGCATCGACGATCTTCTGATCGAAGGCGCCGGCGGCGGCGTCAAAGGCACCATCGAGCTCGACGGCTCGGGCGAGCTGCAGACCGCGAACTTTCCGTCTTACGGCTTTGCCGACGGCGACAAGACCAGCCTCAAGGTCGAGCGCACGCCGGACGGCGCGCTGCGCGTCACCATGCGCGGCGACGTCTATGACGGCCGCGGCTTCATCAAGACCGTGAGCGGCGGACCCGCCGCGGCGACGCCGGGCAAGAAGCCGGTCGACCTCGATCTCGACATGAGGCTCGGCGTCGTGGTCGGCAATAACGGCGAGGCGCTGCGCAGCCTCGATCTGAAAATGTCGCGCCGCTCCGGCGAGATCCGCAGCTTCGGCCTGTCCGCCAAGATCGGCCGCGATGCGACGCTGACCGGCGAGTTGCGCGGCCGGCCGAGCGGGCGCCAGGTGATCGTGCTGTCGACCACCGACGGCGGCGCGCTGTTCCGCTTCACCGACGTCTATTCGCGCATGACCGGCGGCCAGATGACGATCGGCATGGACGCGCCGTCGGCCGACAATCCGCTGCAGCAGGGCTCGATCATCGTTCGCAACTTCGAGGTCCACGACGAAGCGCAGTTGCAGCGCGCGGTGTCCAACAACGGCGCGCAGATGCAGCGCAGCGACATGAGCTTCACCAGCATGCGCGTCGACTTCGACAAGGCGCCGGGCCGCGTCGTGCTGCGCGACGGCGTGGTGCGCGGCCCCGTGCTCGGCGCCACCATCGACGGCTCGGTCGACTATAACCGCGACGAGCTGCACCTGCGCGGCACGCTGGTGCCGCTCTACGGCCCGAACAATCTGCTCGGGCAATTGCCGATCGTCGGCCTGTTCCTCGGCGGCGAGAAGGAAGGTCTGGTCGGAATCACCTACGAGGTGGTCGGCAAGCCGGGCAATCCGGTGCTGCGCATCAATCCGATCTCGGCATTGGCGCCGGGAATTTTACGTAAAGTGTTCGAGTTCCCGGTCAACAACGGCGCCTACGACGACGGCAACGCGGGCGGCGGCGGCAATGGCAATACCGGCA
>JASHQO010000213.1 GCA_030039105.1 Xanthobacteraceae bacterium | reverse complement strand
CCGAAATAGCTCGGCGCAACGGCGGCGATCCGATCGGTATTGGACGAAGGCGGCGTGAGACCGGTGACGATGTCTTTGGTGCCGCCGGGCGTTTTGTCATCCGGCACGGTTTCAATCTTGCCGGGCGTGTAGTTGCCGTACCAGGTGATGTTGGCGCCGTTGACGTTTTGCGCGGCGGCGGCGCCGCTCCACAGCAGCGCCATGGCGAACAGGATCGCGACGAATTTTTGCACCGATGGCCCCTGTCGTTCCACTTGCAGGTTAGTCATGGACGATTGCAGCGGTCAATGCAGCTTCGCCGTCGAAGCAGATCGCCGGCAGCGGGATCATGCTTTAGGCGGCGCGGACGCGGGTGAAGAACGTGGCGACCTTGGTCTCGAGGTCCTGGGCGCGTGCCGACAGCCGCTGCGTCCAGGTGGTGATGTCGCCGATCGCCGCGGCGCCGCGGGTGACGACTTCATCGACCGCGCCGATCTCGGCCGACGCCTGCGCGGTGTGGCCGGCGGCGTCGTGAATGCTTTCGGCGATGGCGCTGGTGGTGGCGCCCTGCTCCTGCACCGCCGACGCGATGCTGGTCGAGACGCTGGTCAATTCGCCGATGGCGCGGGCGATCGAGGAGATTTCCTCGACCGAATGCTTGGTCGCGTTCTGAATGGCGGTGACCTGCTGGGCGATATCCTCGGTGGCACGCGAGGTCTGGTTGGCCAGCGTCTTGACCTCGGCCGCGACCACGGCAAAGCCCTTGCCGGTTTCGCCGGCGCGCGCCGCCTCGATGGTGGCGTTGAGCGCCAGCAGATTGGTCTGCGCCGCGATCGCCGAAATGGCGCCGACCACCGAGCCGATGCGCTCGGCGGCATTGTTGAGCGAGCGGATGACGTCCTGGGTGCGCTCGGCATCGGCCACCGCGGACTGCGCCATGCTCAGGCCGCGGGTCGATTGCTGACCGATCTCGTTGATCGATTCCGACAGCGCCTCGGTGGCGGCGACGGTGGCGGCCATGCGCTGGGTGGTTTCCGCCGAGGCCGAGGACGCCGAGCTCATGCGGCCTCGCGTATCGGCGGCCACCTTGTTGAGCGCCGCGGAGGTCGCGGTCAGCGAGCCGGAGGTTTCCTTGATGGCCTCGACCACCTCGCCGATGGCGCCGGCGAAATCGGCGATCGCCTCGTCGATGGCGCTGCGCCGCGCCGCGGTCGCCTGCTCCGCGGCCTGGCGATGCAGGGTCATGGCATTGGCGACGTCGAAGCTGATGGCCTGGGAAATGATGCGGCCGCGCTCGGCGACCTTGGCGGAGGCGAAGCGGTATTTGCGGGCGAGCGCGTCGAGCGACGCCTTGAGCACATAGCTGCCGGCGGTGCTGCGCACGCGGGCGTCGAGCCCCAGCTTGGCTTCATGCTCGACGGTGAGGCGGCACGATTCGGCGTAGTCGAGATCGAGCTTGCCGCCCAACAGCGCGCGGAAATGCGCGCTCTCGAGTTTCTTGTAGAGCTCGGCGTTCTGCGTGATGATTTCGCCGACCCGCGGCAGCACGCGGACCACCTTGAGGATCTCGGCGATGGCCTCGTCGAGCACCGGCTCGACCAGCGGCCACGTCTCGGCGAGAACCTGCCGCGCCCGATCGTCCAGGCTATAGAGCTTGAGGCGGGCCTCGAAGGCCTGCACCGGATCGGTATGCGACATGGCAAATAATCTAAAGCCCCCCTGGGTAAACGCATGGTCGGTGAAAAACGTTGCTGTTGCGTTAACGAGTTGGTTACCAATGGTGGACGCGTGCCTATGAGCAATGAGGCGACGACATGAATCAGCAATCGGCGGCTGTAAACGACATGGTGTTCGAGCAGCGCGACGGTATCGGCCGGATCACCTTCAACCGGCCGCAGGCGCGCAACGCCTTCACCTTCGAGATGTACGAACGGCTGGCGCAGCTCTGCGAACGGGCCAATGCCGACCGCGCCATCAAGGTCCTGGTGCTGCAGGGCGCCGGCGACAAGGCGTTCGCCGCCGGCACCGACATCAACCAGTTCCGCAGCTTCACCACGCCGCAGCACGCCCTCGACTACGAAGGCCGGATCGACCGGGTGCTCGGCACGCTGGAGACCTGCCGCGTGCCGACCATTGCGGCGATCACCGGCGCCTGCACCGGCGGCGGCGCCGGCATCGCGGCGTGCTGCGATATTCGCATCGGCACCAAGACGACGAAATTCGGTTTTCCGATCGCGCGCACGCTCGGCAATTGCCTGTCGATGTCGAACATCGGCCGGCTCACCGCTCTGGTCGGGCCGGCGCGGGTGAAGGATCTGATCTTCACCGCGCGGCTGATCGGCGCCGACGAGGCCGCCCATGTCGGGCTGCTCAACGAGGTGGTCGACGACGTCGCGGCGCTGGCGCGCCGTGCCGACGAGCTGGCGGCGCTGATCGCCGGTAATGCGCCGCTGACGCTGAGCGCCACCAAGCAGGCGCTGGCCCGGCTGCAGCGGCGGCTGACCCGCGAGCAAGGCGAGGACTTGATCCTGATGTGCTACATGAGCCGCGATTTCCGCGAGGGCCTCGACGCGTTTTTGAACAAGCGCCCGCCACAATGGCGCGGCGAATGAATTTTCCGCCGGCGAGCGCTCAACGCCACGTAAAGCAGGCGCCGCTCCTCCTCGATTTCCGGCGCGGTGCCGATAGCCAGATCGGACGGAATGCAGCCGTCGACGCAATTGAGCACGAAGACGGCTTTCCATTCCTGTCCCTTGGCGGAGTGGATCGTGGACAGAATGAGATAATCCTCGTCGCGCAAGGGTACGCCGGCTTCGTCGCCGGTTGCGCCGGCGCGCGAATAGATGGCGAGGCAGGTGTTCTTGGCCGGAAAGCGCTCCTTCGTTTTCGACAATCCGCGATCGTGCCGGACGAGATTCATCAGGTCGGCGGAATCCTCCCGGTCGTGGATGGTGAAAGCGCGGTCGAGACCGATGTGCTCGGCATGCTCGCGCAGGAGCCGCGCGCCGATGGCGTGGAACGTGCCGACCAGCTCAGGGCGTCGGCCATTCAACGACCCGAAGCTCGGCCTCACACGGCGGACACGCGACGAGCGCCCCGCTCGGCATCGGCCGCCGCCAGGCGATCGGCCGTCTGCGCGAACAGCTTTTGCAGCATTTCCCGCTCGACCGGCTTCTGCAGCACCGGGATTTCCCGGAAGCGGCTGTCGACGCTGTCGGCATCGTAGCCGGTAACAAAAGCGAACGGCACGCCGCGCTCCGACAGGATTTCCGCGACCTGATAAACCGGGCCGTCGCCGAGATTGATGTCGAGTATGGCGGCGTCGAACCGATCCGTCCTGGCCATAGCCAACGCTTCCGCGACCGAGCAAACGGGACCGACGATGTCGAAGCCGAATTCCCGCAAATAGTCCTGCAGCATGATGCCGACCAGCGCCTCGTCCTCGATGATGAGGACCCGCAGCTTGTCGACGTTGGACAGCGGGATTGCGCTGCCGTTGCCGCCGCCGGCAGCGGGCTGCGGCTCGTCGCTTGCCGCAGCGGCGGCGGTTTCGCGCAGCGGGATCACGAGGTCGCAACGCAGCCCCCTCGGATTCCAGTCGAACTTCGCCTCGCCGCCGAGCTGTTGCTCGACGCTGGTGCGGATCACCTTCAGTCCGAAATTGCGCACCGCCGGCGCCTTGATCGACGGCCCGCCGCTCTCCAGCCAATGCAATGTCAGCGTATCGGACTGGAACTGCCAGGTCAGGCTCACCTTGCCCTTCATCGACGACAGCGCGCCGTGCTTTGCCGCATTGGTCGCGAGCTCGTGCAGCGCCAGTGCGATGCCTTGGGCGGTCGCCGGCGTCAGCGACACGTTGGGTCCCTTGGTCTCGAACTTGTTGCCGCTCCGATAGGGCCCGAACTCCTCGGCGACCAGCGTGCCGAGATCGGCGCCTTGCCAGCGGGAGTTGGACAACAAGGTATGCGCGAGCGCCAGCGCTTTGATGCGGCCCTCCACGGTCGCGACGTATTCGTCGACCTGGTTCGCCCGCGTCAGCCGGATGATCGCCTGGATGATGGCGAGCGCGTTGCGGGCGCGGTGATCGACTTCGCGCGCCAGCAGGGTTTGCCGCTCCTCCGCCTCCTTGCGATCGGTGACGTCGATGGTGACGCCGCTGATGCGCATCACCTTGCCGGCCGCATCGACGCTGGCGGCGGCGGTGCCGGTGCACCAGCGGATTTCGCCATCGGGACGACGTACGCGGAATTCGATCTGCTGGGTCGGTTCGCCGTCGGCCATGCGCTCGATCGCCTGCGCGAGCGGCGCCCAATCCTCAGGGTGAATAACGTCACGCATGTTCTGGAGCGAGACCTGGAATTTTTCCGGCGCGACGCCGAAAATGCGGTATTGGCCCTCATCCCAGGTTCCCTGGCCGGCCTCGACGTCCCATTCCCACGAGCCCATTTGGCCCGCCGCCAGCGCCAGGCTGCGGCCCTGCTCGCTCAGCAGCAGGCGCCGGTTCGACGCTTCGAGCTCGGCGGTGCGTTCGGCGACGTGGCGCTCGAGCTGCGAATTGAGCTGCTCGAGCTCGCGGGTCTTGCGATACAACTCGGCGAAGACCTTCACCTTGGCGCGCAGCACCTCGGGAACCACCGGCACCGGGACATAGTCCACCGCGCCCATGGCGTAGCCACGCAGGCGGTCGACGTCGGTCAGGTGCACGGCCGATATGAAAATGATCGCCGTATCCTTGAACCGCGGATGCTCGCGCAGCATCGCCGCGAGCTGAAAGCCGTCGAACTCGGGCATGCAGACGTCGATCAGGATGACCGCGACGTCGTTCTTGAGCAGAAATTCCAGCGCCTCGCGCGCCGACGCGGTCTTGACCAGGTTCTCGTGCAGCTCGTTGAGGATGACTTCGTAGGCGAGCAGCTTGCCGGGCTGATCGTCGACCAGAAGGATATTGACAGGCTCGGACATCGACGACCGCCCTCAGCGATGCAGCCACATCCGCAGCGCGGACAGGAGCTGTTCGGTGTTGACGGGCTTGGCGAGATAATCGGAGGCGCCGGCCTCCAGGCATTTCTCCCGGTCGCCCTTCATCGCCTTGGCAGTGAGCGCAATGATCGGCAGGCGGCGATAGGCCTTGTTCTCGCGGATCTTGGCCATGGTCCGATAGCCGTCCATCTCCGGCATCATGATGTCCATCAGCACGATGGCGAGAGCAGGCGTCTGCGCGAGCAGCGCGATGGCTTCGTTGCCGGTCGTGGCGGTCAGCACGTTCATGCCGCGCCGCTCCAGCACGCTCGACAGCGCGAAGATGTTGCGCGCGTCGTCGTCGACCAGCAGCACGGTGCGGCCGACGAGATCCTCATCCGAGGAGTTGAGCCGGTCCAGCATCTGCCGCTTCTCGATCGGCAGATCGGTGATGACGCGATGCAGGAACAGCGCCGTCTCGTCGAGCAGGCGCTCCGGCGATTCCACGCCCTTGACCACGATGCTGCGCGCCATGGTGTGAAGCTGTGCGTCTTCCTCGGCCGACAATTCGCGCCCGGTGAACACCACGACCGGAACGTCGGACAGCGAGCGATCGTCGCGCATGTGCTCCAGGACCTCGAAGCCCGACATGTCGGGCAGCCGCAGGTCCAGCACCACGCAGTCGCACGGCTGCTCGTGCAGCGCATGCAGCGCCTCTTCGCCGGTGCCGGCGTTGACGATCTCGATATCGTCGTGGCCGAGCAGCTCGCGGATGCTCAGTTGCTCGGCCTTGTTGTCCTCGACGACCAGAAGACGCCGCCGGCGCGGCAGCGAGAACTCCTTGATCCGCGCCAGGGCGTCGGCGATGTCGTCGCGCGAGGTCGTCTTGGTCACGAACGAGAAGGCGCCGCGCGCAAGCCCATGCTGACGGTCTTCGTCGAGGGTGACGATCTGCACCGGAATGTGCCGGGTCAGCGAATTCTGCTTGAGCTGGCTGAGCACGGTCCAGCCCAGCATGTCGGGCAGGAAGATGTCGAGCGACACGGCGGTCGGCTGATACTGCTTGGCGAGATTGAGCGCATCGTCGCCGCGCATGGCCAGCAGCGCCTTGAAACCCTTGTCGCGCGCCAGATCGATCATGATGCGGGCGTAGTGCGGATCGTCCTCGACGATGAGAAGGATGGCGTCGCCCGGCTGGATCTCCATCCGATCGTCGGGAATCGGCTCGATGGTCCGCTCGGCCGGCAGGTGCAGGCCGGCGAGCTGCGCCGCGGGCGCCGTCGCGGTGGCGGTTGCCTGCATCATCGGCGTCGACGGCTCGGTATATTTGATCGGCAGATAGAGCGTGAAGGTCGAGCCCTGGCCCGGCATGCTGCGCAAGTGGATTTCGCCGCCGAGCAGGCTTGCCAACTCGCGGCTGATCGCAAGACCGAGGCCGGTGCCGCCATATTTGCGGCTGGTCGAGGCGTCGGCCTGCTGGAACGCCTCGAAGATAATCTTCTGCTTTTCCGCCGGGATGCCGATGCCGGTATCGCTGACTTCGAACGCGACCACCGCGGGCGCCTGGCTGAGCACCGGATGATCGGAGCTCCAGCCGCCGACCGCGGCGGTGACATTGAGGCGGACGCCGCCCTGGGCGGTGAACTTGAAGGCGTTCGACAACAGGTTCTTGAGCACCTGCTGCAACCGCTTGGTGTCGGTGGTGATGCTGCGGCCGAGATTGGCGTCGGCATGCACCTCGAACGACAACTGCCGCCGCTCCGCTTCGTGGCGGAACGGCCGCGCCATGGTGTCGAGCAGGTTGGTGAAGTAGACCTCCTCGGCCTCGACCGTCACCGTGCCCGACTCGATCTTGGACAGATCGAGAATGTCGCTGATGAGATTGAGCAGGTCGGTGCCGGCGCCGTGAATGGTGCGGGCGAATTCGACCTGCTTGGCCGACAGATTGCCTTCCGGATTGTCGGTGAGCTGCTGGCCGAGGATCAGGATCGAGTTGAGCGGCGTGCGCAGCTCGTGCGACATGTTGGCGAGGAATTCCGACTTGTACTTGGAGGTCAGCGCCAGCTCGGTCGCCTTTTCTTCCAGCGCGCGCCGGGCCTGCTCGATCTCCTGGTTCTTGGCCTCGACCTCGACGTTGCGCTCGGCGAGCTGCTGCGCCTTCTGCTCGAGCTGATCGTTGGTCTGCTGCAACTCGCGCTGCTGCGCCTGCAATTCGCCGGCGAGCTGCTGCGACTGCTTGAGCAGCCCCTCGGTCTGCATGGTGGCCTCGATCGAGTTGAGCACGATGCCGATCGACGTGGTCAACTGCTCGAGGAACATGGTCTGCAGCGCGGTGAACTCGTGCACCGAGGCCAGCTCGATCACTGCCTTGGCCTGGTTCTCGAACAGCACCGGCAGCACGATGACGTTGCGCGGCTGCATCTTGAACAGGGCCGACGAGACCGGAACGGCATTGCCGGGCATTTCGGCGATCAGCATGCGCCGCTTGTCGCTCGCGCACTGACCGATCATTCCTTCGCCGAGGTGCAGCGACTGCGGATGGCCGTTGGCGCCGTCGTCGGCGTAGGCCGACAGCAGCTTGAGCGCCTGCGATTCCTCGGGCTCGACCTGATAGATCACGCCCTGATGGGCGTTGACCAGCGGGGTGAGCTCGGACAGTAACAGCCGGCCCACCGTCGTCA
>JASHQO010000212.1 GCA_030039105.1 Xanthobacteraceae bacterium | reverse complement strand
TGCTTCTTCTCCTCTTCGGTCAGATATTTTTCGGTGAGCTGCTTCAGCCACTCGATCGGGATTTCCGCGGCGAGCGCATCCTCGACCAGGTCGAGACCCTTGAAGACGTGGCCGAACACGCGGTCGAACTTGTCGAGATTGCGCTCGTCCTTCACCAGCGCGGCGCGCGACAGGTAGTAGAACGACTCGACGCGGCGGTCGGCCAAATCCTTCTCCATCGCCGCCATCAAAGTGAGGTATTCGCGCAACGTCACCGGCAAGCCGGCGGCTTTGAGCTCATGGAAGAAGGTGGCGAACATGGCGGCAGTGTAGCGCGAAACGCGGCGGCGGTGACCTTCGGCAAGCCGGATCGCAGGCTCGCAACGGCGGCGCGCGATCGAAGCGCGACCATGCGATGGTGGCCTAATAAATTGATTTTGCTCAATTAAAATATTTTCGACCAATCTAAAGATATATCTTGCACTATATCTAATTTAGAGCTATCTAACGATATATCTTCAAACCGACGGGAAAACTGAAAATGCATAGACATCACCAAGATGGACATCACCGAGACAGAGATTGTGGATCGCGCGACGAGCGCTGGGCGGCGGGCCGCCAGCATCGCCGCCACCGCTTCGGCGGCTTCGGATTCGGTGGCGGACGCCACGGCGGCTTCGGCGACGGCGACGAGGATTTGATGCGGGCACGGCGCATGCTGGTGCAGGGCGACCTGCGCCTGATCGCGCTGTCGTTCATCGCGCAGGCGCCGCGCCACGGCTACGAGATCATCAAGCTGGTCGAGGAGAAGACCGGCGACTGGTATTCGCCGAGCCCGGGCATCGTCTATCCGACGCTGACCTATCTCGAGGAAGCCGGCTACGTCACCGCCTCGACCGAAGGCGCAAAGAAGCTCTACGCCATCACCGCGGACGGCAGCGCCTATCTCGATGCCAACCGCGACGTGGTCGACGCGGTGCTCGACCGGCTCACGGCGATCGGCGAGCGCATCAACCGCTGGCGGCGTTCGGAACGCGGCGAGCGCGGCAATCGCCGCAACCTGCCGCCCCTGGTCGAGGCGGCGTTCGATCATCTGCGCGAGACGGTGCGCAAGCGGCTCGACAGCGACGCCGACGCCGAAGCGCGGCTTGCCGAAATTCTGGCCCGCACTGCGGCGGAGCTGCAGAGCCGGAGCTAATTCTTGCCGTCTCCGCCGCCGCGGAAGAGAGAGAAAGAGAAGATCGCGCGCGCTTGAATTCCGGACGGAAACGGCCCAAGACTCGCGGCGGGACAACCAGGGATAGTCCGTGAGGCTCGACCGTTTCAGTCTGCGTACGCGCATGATCGCGGTCAGCCTGCGCGTGATCGCGGCTTGCCCGCGGGCCGCGCTGCCTCTCGTGCTCAGGCTGGTCGACCCGACGTGGCGCCCCAAGCGCGTGCCGCTCGACGTGTTCCGCGAAATCCGGTTGCGCCGCCGCAGCGCCTTCGTCGTCTGCCATCGCCCGGCGCCGGCCCCGGCCATGGTGTCGATCTGCCAGAATCAGCGCGCGATCGCGCCGTTTCTCAAGGAGTTCTCGACCTGGGCCGGCGGCCACTTCGCGCGCGCTTTAAGTCTGGCGCTGTCGGGCAAGACCTACGACGCCGCGCTGGCCTGGCAGGATTTCATCTTCGATCCGACCGACATTGTCAGCGCCGACGTGTTCGATCCCCGCAAGCCGCCCTATTCCGGCTATCTCGGCTACCCGATATTCACGTTCGGTAACGGCGGACCGGCCACGCCGCAGGGCAAGATCGATCTTCTACTCAAGGTCTTCGACGCCTACGAACGCACGCCGGGCAATGACCGCCACCGCTTCGGCCTGCTCGAAGGGCTCGCCGTCGCGCTCGGCCGCGCCATAAGCGCGCTCGGCCACTACGACCGCGCCAGCGCCGGCCTGGCACGCCTCGCGCGCGACGGCCACTGCGTTGCGCTGCTCAAGTCCGACGGCGACGGCGCCGCAGCGGCCGCGGTCTGCCCGACGCTGAGCGACGTCACGGAATTTTCCGATGCGCTGATCGGCTTCGCGCCCGGCCGCTTTGCCGCAGCGCTGCATCATGCGCTCAAGGGCGAGAGCTACGACGCCGCGTTCGCCTGGTTCGACTGGGTGTTCGATGACGCCGACGGCGCGGTCATGGCGCATTTCTCCGACGCGCCGGACGCGACCCATCCCGGCTGCCCGGTGTTCGAATTCGGCCGCGCCGGACCGCGCACCGCGCCGGAAAAAATCGACCTCCTCGTCAAGATGTTTGCCGCCTACGACAATCCCCGCGCCAAGCTCAGGGCCCGCTACACGATCCTCGACGCGCTCGCCTTTGCCTTGAGCCGCGTTCTGGGCGCGCTCGACCGCTGCGACGAGGCGCTCGGCTATGTGCGGCGCCTGCTGGCGCTGTGGCCGCAGTCGATCCACGTCGCCGCCTGCCGGCACGCGCTGGAGCTGAAGGCGCGCGGCGCCGCCGTGGCGCCGCGCCTGCAGAAATTCTGCGGCCACGACCCGCGCGCGCTCGACGGCGTGATTTGCCAACATCCCTTCACGCGGCTCGAGATCACGCCGTACGGCTTCGTTCACGTCTGCTGTGCATCGCTGGTGCCGACCGCGATCGGCAATATCGAAAGCGAGGACGCCGCCACGATCATCGCGTCGGAGAAGGCGCAGAAAATGCGCCGCTCGATGCTCGATGGCTCCTACAAATACTGCAATCACCTGGCCTGCCCGCTCATGGTCAACGAGCTGCTGCCGCGCAAGAGCGACGTCGCGACCGGCGGCGATGCGGTGCTCGGCGCCGCGGTAGCCGGCGAAGACGACACCATCGCCGAGATCCGCGACCTCGCCTTCGGCTACGACTGGAGCTGCAACCTGAGCTGCCCGTCCTGCCGCCGCGACACCATCATCGAGGCACACAAGCAGTCGGCCGAGCGCTCGCATCACATCCGGCGCCAGGTGGCGCCGCTGTTGCCCAAGCTGCGCTCGCTCCACATCAACAATGCCGGCGAATTCCTGTTCAGCCGGCCGTCGCGCGAACTGTTGCAATCAATCGACCCGGCGCAGCATGCCAATCTCAAGATCGACCTGATCTCCAACGGCACCCTGCTGACCGAGCGCGAGTGGCAGAAATTTGCCAATATCCACGGCCTCGTCCGCAGCGTCCGCATCTCGACCGACGCCGCCACCAAGGAAACGTTCGAGGCGCTGCGCCGCGGTGCGCGCTGGGAAAGCTTTCTGGCGAACCTGAAGTTCATCGGCGCGATGCGCCGCGGCGGCGGCATCGAGTCGCTCATGCTGGCCTTCACCTATCAGCTACGCAACTTCCGCGAAATGCCGGCGTTCGTCGGCTTGGCGCAGAGCGTGGGCGCCGACAAGGTCAACTTCCAGCGGCTGCAGCCGTCGGCGGCGATGACGCACGACGAATATGCCGCCAACGCCGTCCATCTGCCGACTCATCCGCTGCACCCGGAGTTCCTGGCGGTGCTGAAGGATCCGGCGCTGCAGTCGGCGTCGGTTTCGATCGTGAGCGAGTTCGAGTTCGCGGCGCTCGACGGCTGACTACGCCGACTCCGGCGTTTGGATGTGCTCCGGCCGGATGCCGAGGCCGAGCAGGCGCGCCGGCAGGCGCTGCAGCACCGGAAATACCGCGAGCAGCCTGAACATCAGCGGCGGCTTCGGCCGCGCTTCGCTGGCGAGCACGCGGCTGACGATGCGGTTCTGTGCGGTGAGCTGGAACCACTGGGTGAAGCGCACGGGAAACGTGCGGC
>JASHQO010000211.1 GCA_030039105.1 Xanthobacteraceae bacterium | reverse complement strand
TAGATGCGCGGCGCGCCCCAATTGCCTTGAATCACGACCGGCACGCCGAGCCCGCTGCCGCCGTCGGCGCTGCCGGTATCCTGCTGACCGACCGCGAGCCGCGGATCGACCCGCAGGTCCAGCGTCTTTCCCGCGATGTCGACGGTGCCGGTTCCCGTCACTGTGGCAATCGGACCGGATAAGACGAGGTTGGTGGTCGTGGCGACGCCGTTGGCGAGGGTGAAGCTAGCCGTCAGATCCGACAGCGGCGTCTTGTCGTTGGGATCGCGCTGCCAGCCGTCGAGGATGGTATTGGTCAGATTGTGCATCAGCTTGCCGACGTCGATGCCGCGCACCGCGCCATCGGCAAGATGAAAGTCGACCGTGCCCGAGAGGCTCGACAGGGCGGCGTGCTCGCTCGCGCCCGATGCGGTCACGTCGATGTTCGCCTGCAGTGTCCCCTCGAGCGATTCGAAGCCGGCGGCGTCGGTGAGCATGGGCAGCGCATTGATGCCGCTGAGCCGCACCTGCATGGCGTGAGCCGGCACGGCACCCGACACGTCCAGCGACAGCGTTCCGTCCGCGGTGCCGTCGTACAGCCTCGTGTCGTCCAGCGTGGCTTTGACGACGCCTCTATCGAGCGTCGCCCGCAGCGAGACCGGCGCCAGCCGGAACGTGCCGATGGCGAGATCGCTGACCGATGCCCGCAGCTCGGCATCGAAACCGTTCAGGCCGCCGAGGTCGAACTCACGGTCGCTCCACGGCTCGCTCAAGGCGCTGCCGGCGGTGTTGGACCCGCTGGCGGCGTCGGGCATGAATTGCACGCGATCGATGTCGAGATCGGCCTTGATCATGGGCTTGTCGGCGTTGAAATCGACGCTGGCAAAGCCGGCGAAATTGCTGCTGCCGAAACGGCCGCTGAGCGAGTTGATGGCGAGCGATCCATTGCGCGACCGCAGCTCGGCGCTGGCGGATAGCGGCTGGTTGAACAGCGCCGGGCCCTGCAGCGCGAGCTCGACCGGAATCGTTTGCCCCGCCGCTTGCGGCAAGACCTTGGATTTCAGCTCGAGGTGAAGGGGTTGGCCGGCGATCTGAAGATCGCCGCTTATGGTCGGGCTGTCGACGGCGGGTGGCAGCGCGGCATCGAGTCGAACGTGATCGATCCGGCTTTCGCCGCCCGCCGAACGGCGATTGAAGACGATCGCGCCATCCTCGACAACGACATGGTCGATTGCCGGGAATTCATCGGGCGCGCCGGAGCTGGTGGAAGGGATCGCCGCAGCCGCGCCGCGCTGGCGCGGCAAGGGCAGTCGCAACGTCGGATGCGAGATGGTCAGTTGTGTGATCCGCTGCCGGCCGCTCAGCAAATCACGCAGCGAAAGAGCGATGTTGATCCCGGCGGCCTTGAAGGCGCCGCCGGAGCCGGCCTCCGCGTCCGTCAGCAGCGTGACGTCGCGCAGCGAGATCGTCGGGGCCGGCCAGAATTTCACGGTCGTTTCGCCGCCGAGCTGCAGGCGGTAACCGGTCGCTGCCTCGAACCGCGATTGCAGCGAGCCGACCAGGAAATTCGCGGGAATGCCGAACACGATGACGAGCGCTGCCGCAAGCGCGACGCCGAGCATGCCGATCTTGACCCACTTCATACTGCGCTCCCTGGAGCTGCCGCGGCAGGCCGCGGCAGTTCCGATTGCAAATCAGCAGTGCCCCGCCGTTGCGCCATGCGGCGCAGACCGGCTCGCGCGCCGCTCAATGGGCCGGCACCCGTCCCTGCCCAGGCGTTCGCTCCTGGGCAGGCGCTCGTTCCGGCGGCGCCATCGGCTTTGTGTCTTTCCCCGGACTGACAAGCCGTCTGCCGTAGCGCCAGATGAACCGTCCGACGTCGTCCATCATCGCCATGAAGGCGGGAACGAACACCAGCGACAACAGCGTGGATACCGTCAATCCGCCAATGACGGCGATCGCCATCGGCGCACGAAACTCACCGCCGGCGCCGTATGCCAGGGCGGCCGGCATCATGCCGGCGATCATGGCAACGGTCGTCATGACGATCGGGCGCGCCCGCTTCTGGCCGGCATCGACGATGGCAAGGTCGCGCTCGATCCCGGCATGCATGGACTCCATCGCGAAATCCACCAGCATGATGGCGTTCTTGGTGACGATGCCCATCAGCATGAGAACGCCGATCCAGACCGGCGTGGTGAGCTGCTGACCCGTCAGCAGCAGCGCCAGGATTGCGCCGCCGATCGAGAGCGGCAGCGAGAACAGGATCGTGATCGGCTGCAGGAAGCTGCCGAACAGCAGCACCAGGACCGCATAGACCATCATCAGGCCGCCGATCATCGCGGTGCGGAAGCCGTTGGCCAGCTCGTTGAGGCTCTCCGCGTCGCCGGACTGGCTGACGGTGATGCCCTTGGGCAGGCCCTTCATGACCGGTAGCCCGTTGATCTTCTGCAGCGCATCGCCAAGCGCGGCGGTGCCGCTCAGGTCGGCCGATACCGTCGCCTGCCGTTCGCGGTTGTAGCGGCTGATGCTGGTCGGCCCCTGATCGAGACTGATATCGGCAATGGCGTTCAGCGGCACACTGCCGCGTCCCATCGGCAGCGGCACCCGGAGCTGCTCGAGCACCTGCCGGTCGGTGCGCGCGCTGTCTTCCAGTTGCACGCGTATCGGGACCTGGCGGTCGCCGGCGTCGAATTTCGCCAGCGCCGGCGCGAAATCGCCGATGGTTGCCACTCTGATGGTTTCGGCAAGGCTTTCCGTCGAGATGCCGAGACGGGTGGCGAGATCGCTTTGCGGATGGACTCGAAGCTCGGGCCGCTCGAGCGACGTCGCCGCCGTCACGTTGGAGACGAGCGGAATGCGCTGCTGCATCTGCCGCGCCAGCTCGCTGGCGACGTTGTCGACGGTCCTGCTGTCGGCGCCGCTGACGAACAGCGAGACGGCGCGCAAGCCGTTTTCGTCCAGGAACCAGTAATGAATATCGGGCACGTCGGCGAGGTCGCGGCTGATCGCCAATTCGAGTTGATGCTGGCTGACGGAGCGGCTCGATTTCGGCGTGTAATTGATAATCAGCGACGCCTTGCGCACTTCGAGCGTATGCGCCACGCGGCCGCCGTCGACAAAGACGCTTTTGACCTCCGGCCGCTTGCGCAACAGCGTCACGATATCCTCGGTCTTGCGCTCGGTATCGGCGAGCTGCGAGCCGGGCGGCAGCTCGATGGCCAGCAGCGAGCGCGCGGCATCCTGAGCCGGCAGGAAGCCCTTCGGCAGCAGTCCCATGCTCCAGATCGAGGCGGCAAACAGCAACAGGCCGACGCAGATGGTGCTGATGTAGTGGCGGACCGACCAGCTCACGAGCGCGGTATAGCCGCGAAGCAGGCGCCCGGGCGGGCGCTCGACCGGGACATGGGGGCGCAGAAAATACGCCGCCAGCATCGGCGTGATGAAACGCGCCGCCAACAGCGAGAACAGCACCTGGACCGACACGGTGATGCCGAACTGCTTGAAGAATTGCCCGGCGATGCCCGACATGAAGCTTGCCGGAGCAAAGATTGCAATGATGGTCAGGCTGATGGCGATGACCGCCAAGCCGATCTCGTCGGCCGCCTCGATGGCGGCCTGGTAGGGCGACTTGCCCATGCGGATGTGGCGCACGATGTTCTCGACCTCGACGATGGCATCGTCGACCAGCACGCCGGTGCTGAGCGTGACCGCGAGCAGGCTGACGAGGTTGAGCGAAAAGCCGAGCAGCTCCATCGCCCAGAATGCCGGGAAGATCGACAGCGGCAGCGAAACCGCGGCGATGACGGTGGTGCGCCAGTCGCGCAGGAACAGGAAGACGACGAACACGGCAAGCGCGGCGCCGGCGAACAGCGTTTCGATGGCGTCTTCGTAGTGGCCGCGGGTGAAGTCGACCGAGCTGTCGATCAGTTTCAGGTCGACGGCCGGGTCGGCGTCCTTCAGCTTGTCGACGCGCTCCTGCACCTGCTTCGCCACCACGACGTCGCTGGCGCCTTTGGCCCGCGTAATGGCGACGGCGACCACGGGCTCGCCGTTGACTCGCGCGAACGTGCTGCGTTCGGCAACGGTGTCGGTGACGATGCCGAGATCGTCGAGACGAACCTCGCCGCCGGACGGCAGGCTGATCATCGTCGCGGCGAGGTCCGCAACCGTGTTGCTGCCGGCAAGCGTCCGGATCGCTTCGTCGCGGCCGCCGATACCGGCGCGGCCGCCGGCGACGTTGACGATCGTGCCGCGCAGCCGGTGGCTGACGTCGAGCGCGGTGAGGCCCACCGCCTCCAGCCGCTGCGGATCGAGCGAGACCAGGATTTCACGCTCGACGCCGCCGACACGCTCGACCTGCGCCACGCCGTGCACGCCTTGCAGGGCGCGGACGACGACATTGTCGACGTACCAGGATAGCTGTTCGGGCGTCTTGCCGGGCGATATCGCAGCGTAGGTGAGAATGGGCAGACCGACGACGTCGACCCGCTGTACCAGCGGCTCGTTGATGCTCTGCGGCAGGCTGTTGCGAACCCGGGTGACAGCGTCCTTGACGTCGTTCAGCGCGCGATCGGTGTTCGATTCGAGCGTGAACATGATGGTGGTCGCCGAAATCCCATCGGTAATCGTCGAGTCGATAGTGTGAACGCCTTCGACGCCCGAGACGGCGTCCTCGATCGGCTTGGTGACTTGCGCTTCGAGCTCGGCCGGCGCGGCGCCGAACTCGGCGACCACCACCGAAACCACCGGAATGTCGGCGTTCGGCAGGCGGGTGATCGGCAGCTTGGTAAAGCTCATCCAGCCGAGCGCCAGCATGATGAGCGAAAATACGATCGCGGGCAGGGGCTGGCGGATCGACCAGGCCGAAACGTTCAGCGCCATTGCTGCGCTCCTAGATCATTGGCCGGCATCGTCGGCGAAGATCGGTTTGACCTGGTCGCCGTCATGCAGCGACGTGCCGGCATTGGCGATGACGAGGTCGCCGGCCCCGACACCGTCCTGCACCTCGATGTCGGTGTCGGTGAAAAGTCCAAGACGCACGTGGCGCGTCTCGACGGTATTGTCGCGCACCACCTGGACGGTGGCGCCGCCCTGGGTCTGGTACTGCACGGACGAGCGCGGAACGGCGACGCCGCCGCAGCTATGGCTGGCATTGATGCTGCCGCCGGCGAACATGCCGGCGCGGATGGCGGGATCGCTGTCGAGCGTCAGGCGGACCTTGCCGAGCTGCGTGTTCGCGTCGATCTCCGGCATGATGGCGCGCACGGCCGCGCTGACGTTGCGGCCGTTTTCGAGCCGCGCCTGGGCCCGTTGGCCGACATCGAGCTTGGGCAGTTGGAAGGCGGCAATGTCGGCCTCGATCTCGAGTCTGTTGCCGACGATGATGCGGAACAGGGGGCCCGGCCCCATCGGCGGCGGCAGCGGCATGGCCGCGGCGACGGCGCCGATCTTCGCGGTGCTTTTGCTGATCAAGCCCGCGGCCGGCGCGTTCAGCGTCATGGTCGCAGGCTGCGGCGGCGGCGCGCTCGAAGCTGCGCCGCCGGACGGCTGTGGCTGGCTGCCGCCAGGGGCGGCAGGGCCGCCGCCCGAGGACAGGCGCGTCAGCTTCACCAGCGCCTGATTGGCCGTCACCGTGTCGCCTTCGCCGACCAGCACGTCGCTGATCTCATAACCGTCGAGATTGAAATTCACGACGGCCTCGGCGCGCGGCACGACGACGCCGGTGAAACGAACCACGGAATCGAAGCAGGTGCTGGTCGCCTTCACGACGAGTGCCGATATGCCCGCTGCCTGCGCGCGGCTTTCCGTGGACGCGGTGCCGGCACCGGCGACGACGACGGCAAAGACCGGCGCTACGACCGCGATCCGTGCTGCCGCCGGGCGGCCTTTGGTGCTAGCGGATGCCATAGCCGGCGAACTCGTCGGCGACCGACGCCTGCATGGTTTTCGCGGCATCGATGTCTTTCTTGCCGCCTTCGATGTCACCGTTGCGTGTTTTGGCGATGCCGCGGCCGTAGAGCGAGGTCGGACGTTTCGGATCGCGCTCCAGGGCAGCGTCGTAATCGGCAATCGCCCGGCCCAGCATGCCGAGCTTCAGGTTGGCGAAGCCGCGGCTGTCGAGCGCGTCCGCGTAGTTCGGCGCGATCCGCAGCGCCTGGTCGCAATCCTTGAGCGCATCCGAAAGCTGGCCCTTGATGGCCCGCACCCAGCAGCGATCGTTGAGCGCTCCGGCGTGCTTCGGATCGCGCCGGATCACCTCGCTAAAATCCTTGATGGCATCGTCGTAGTCGCCGCTGACCGCGTAATGCTGGCCGCGCCGGTAATAGCCCGGTAGATCGGTTGGCGCGGCATCGGTGGACGGCGTCGGCGCGGTTGCGGTATCCGGCACATTCTTCGCAAACTTGGCCGACTGTTGTCGCGCCAGGTCGGCATAGAAGCCGGTCGGATGTTTCGCCAGGAAGTCGTCCCAGGCCTGCTTGGTGCCGAGGATCTCGGTGACGGCGTAATCGTGCCGCGCCTCGGCTTCGCTATCCGGTTGCGAACCGGTTGACGACGAGGCCGGCGATTTCGCGGCCGGCGCCGGTGCTGCGGGCTTGGTCGATGTTGCCGCCGGCGCGGCCGGCTTGGTCGTGGCAGCGGCCGGAGCCGCGGGCTGGATTGTCGTCGAGGCCGGTGCAGAAGGGGCCGGCGGCGAAACGGGCTCGGCTTCACTGAGCTTGGGTTGCGCGCCCGGCTGGAATGCGACGTCCTGCGTCAGCGATGACGAGAACGACGGCACCTCCTGCCCCTTGGTATCGCGCGACACGTCTACACGCGTGTGGTTGAAGACCTGCTCAACCGTCGCGCCCGAGACCTTCAATTCCTTGATCAGGTCGGGCACGAACACCGCCGCGCCGCCGTCGCTGAGCACCGTGTCGGAGGGCGCCGACATCATCACCGCCGCCCCCTTGGGTGCAGTGATTGCGGCGAGCCCGGCGGGGGCGCTGCGGAAATTGCGCTCATAGGGATTATGCCGCGACGCATCGACGATGGCGATCCGGACGATCGCGCCTTGATCGGCCATATCGCCGAGGATCTTGTCGAGGCTGAAGCCGTCGTGACGGACGTCGCTTTCGTTCCAGATCTGGGCATCGACCGGGATGAGGTAGGTCTGCCGGCCGGTCTGAATGCCGAAACCGCTGAAGAAGATCAGCGCCGTCGCGGCCGATTTGATTCTGGCGTAGAACCGGTCCAGCGACTGCCGCATCGCCTGCTTGGGCAGGTTTTCGGCGACGGTGACGTCAAATCCCTCGTCGCGCAGTTGGGTGCCGAGCGCCCGGGCGTCGCCGACCGGCTCCTTCAAAGGCGATTCGGCATTGGGATAAACGGCGTCGCCGATCAGCAGGGCAATGCCGGTATTCTGTTGCGCAGCCGCTGGCGCTCCGGCCATCGCCAAGCAGAACAGGCCAATTAGCAGGGCGCGGTGCTGTCTCATGCAGGCGATCGGGTGCTGTCTCATGCAGGCGATCGAACGTGGCCGCAGCACGGCCATTGCTGTGGGCCGCCGCGATCCGCGGCGAAACTTGCGGCGATCATGGACGGGCCAAAACCAGCGTACGACGGGCCAATTTCGGCTGGCGCCCGAGTGTTCGGCAGTCCCTGAAGCCCATTCGCATTCAGGATAGCCGCGGATCCGCGCCTGTGCAACGTAGGCCCCGCGCGCAGTGTGCCCTCTCCGATGTTGCTGAATCAGCACACTTCGCCAAATTGCGCTCTGTGCACAGCCAAGACGGTGCAAGAGGTCTTTTCCCGGCAGGCCAAGAAAATATACTGCGAGCGATTGAGGTGCCGCCAAAAACGGGGCAAGGCGACAGGGGGTTCTAATGCTTACCGCTGCTTTCCATGGCATTGGTATTGGGCAAACACTGAGGGAATCAACAGAATCGACTGCTACGGGCGGCGCGACAAGGTGGCGCCTTGCCGGCCTGACGCTTGCCGCCAGTCTGCTCACCGCGACGGCCGCGCAAGCGCAGAATTGCAGTTCGCTTTTGACCCCGTTCGGCAACGCCATCGGTGTGCTCGGGTCCGGTGTGGCCGCCGGAGCCACCGGCTCGGCTGCGATCACGTCGGCGAACACCTCATTCCTGACGCAGAGCACGGCCTTTGTCAGCGCGCCGCCCAATCCGGCCCCCGGCCAGGAAGGTGGCGGGGTGTGGGTCCGCGGCGTCGCGGGCGATCTCACCCTAAAGAGCTCCTCGACGCTGAGTGGCACGGCGTCCACGGTGGGCGTGTCAGGTAGCGGATCGGGAACCTGCGCTACCAAGTATCACGAAAACTACGGCGGCGTGCAGGTGGGCTCCGACGTCGCCAAGCTGAATATCGACGGATGGAATCTTCATATCGGCACCACGGCTGGCGCTATGTGGTCTTCCGGCAGCATCGTCGGTGGCAGCCCAATGGCTCCCGTCGGCTCGCTGGTGACCACGCAGGTGCCTTTCAATACGAACACGCAGTCGCCCTTCATCGGCACGTACGCGGTCGCGACCAAAGGCAACTTCTTTGCTGATGGCCTGGTCCGCTACGACAACTACGACCTCAATCTGAACAGTCCGTCGTTGGGCATATTCTCTCAGAGAGACGACGCCCATGGCTTCTCAGTCAGCGGATCGGTCGGCTATAACTATCAGGTGCCGAACAGCAAGGTGTTCGTTGAGCCGAGCGCCGGTTTGATTTGGTCGCGCACCAAGGTCGGCGCGCTGGATGTGAACACGCCGGTAGTGGCCGGCGCAGGATTCTCCGGCACCGCACAGCTCAACGACATTTCCTCGACGATCGGCCGGCTGGGAGTCCGCGTTGGCACCACGGCCGAAGCCGGCAATATCGTCTATCAGCCGTTCGTTGCAGTCAGCGTCTGGCATGATTTTGCCGGTAACATCACCGGTAGCTACCAGAGCTGTGCCAACTGTCTCTTCGTGGGCGGGTTGCCGGCGTCGATCACCGGAACGATATCGACCACGAATGTCGGCACCTTTGGCCAGTACTCGGTCGGCGTGAGCGGCCAGATCGTCAACACCGGGTGGCTCGGCTTCGCCCGGCTCGACTATCGCGACGGCGACAGACTGCAGAGCCTGAGCGGTACCGCCGGCATCCGCTATCAATTCACGCCCGACCTCGCCCGCAGCCCCATCATCGGCAAGGCACCGGTGTTCAAGGCTCCGGTCGCGGCGCCCGTGAGCTGGACCGGCTGGTACGTCGGCGGCGTTGCCGGCGCTGGCTTCGGCCGCAGCGAGTACATTGTGCCTGGCTTGGCTGCGGCGGATATCGATCCTTCGGGTGTCCTTGCCGGCGGAACGCTCGGTTATAATTATCAGTGGAGCCAGTACGTCGTCGGCGTCGAGGCCGATGGCGTCTGGACCAACTATCGCGGCTCTGCTGCCTGCTCCCCGCTCATTACCGGCGCCGTCGGTGGGGTATCGACAGCTTCGCCGCCCTATTTCCAGACGACCTGCAACGACAAGATCAGTTGGATTGCCACCGTCGATGCCCGGCTCGGCTACCTCCTCACGCCCCGGACGTTGGGTTACATCAAGGGCGGCGTGGCGTTCGCTCACGAGACGTGGTCGGCCACCTGCAACCTCGGTCCGCTGAACGGGACGGTTGATCCCCTGAACCCGGCTGTTCAGGCCTGTAACTCTGCCGGCCCCGGTGGCGGCTTGATGAACGGCATCTCCGCCAGTGACAATCGCGTCGGTCCTACCATCGGCTACGGCGTCGAGTTCGCACTCACTCGAGACTGGTCGGCCAAGGGCGAGTACGACTGGATGAACTTCGGCACCAAGACGCTCACCCTGTCAGACGGCTCGACCTTCAGCGCCAAGCAGTGGTCCGTCTCCGAGGTGAAGGTTGGATTGAACTACCATTTTCACTGAGGTTGGCTCGAAGCCAACAATCAATAGCGAGAAAACCCGGGCCTCGTGCCCGGGTTTTGCTTTTTCAAGACGACCTTGGCGAAGGGACAGTCGATCGCGATGGCTTGCCAAGCTGCGCGTGGCTTAGCGCGCCGGCTCGGGCTTAAGCGCGGTCAATAGGCAACGCCGATAATGAGCGGATAGCTCGCCACCCGCGAGCCCGACACCAAAGTCGGCAAGGGCGCCTCGCTGGCGACCCTGACCAAGTGGGGCCGCGGGGTCGATTTCTTCGCGACCGTGGCCACGGTCGCGGCCTTGTGCAGGGGCGGCAGCGACAGTTCGGTTGCTGCGGCAGGCAGGACCGCCTCGCCGGACAGCATCCATGCCACGGCTGCGGCAATAAGACCTGCGCTCAAGCGGCGATGGTTTGTCATGACCGGCATCCCCATAGTGGCGTCCGACCGACCGGCGGATTAATCTCCCGGCGCTGCAACGGTGCGCTGGTGAGGCGGTCAATTGGCAGTTTATTGAAAATACGATCAGTTGGGGCCATCAGCAATGGGCTTTTCGGCGGTGGCGCGGGTGGTATAGCAATACGGCTGCGGAGGGGGCATGCCGGCGCTCTTGAGGGAAAAAATTTTTGGCCGAGCCACGCCGGAATGTGCCGCTTGTCACCGCCTTATAGGCAGACCGAGGGATATGAGGGCGGCGAAACGCCATTCCTCGGCAGCAATTCGGGGGCTTCGGCGCTAGAGAAGCCGGACGTCCCGACATCGAGGAGAACGACCATGACATCGCATTTTAAGCTCGCGGGCCGGCTGGCTGCTGCATCGCTTGCGGCAGGCCTTTTGTGGTCCGCATCCGAAATGCCGGCTGCGGCCCAGGACGTTTCGTCCGATCAGATCATCAAGGCGCTGTCGCCGGCACCCCTGACCAGGAGCCTGAACGGCCCGGCACAGCCGGCGGTCGGCGATTCCGATCGCGCCTTCATCGAAGGCCTGCGTCATCGCACCCGCTCGCTCACCGTGGACGAGGGCGACCACGTGGCGGAGTTGGCCAAGGAGAGCGCCAAGATCGACCTGGAAATCTACTTCGACTTCAACTCGTCCGGGATCACAGTCAAGTCCGAGCCGCAGCTCAGCCAGCTCGGTGACGCGCTGCGCTCGGCGCAACTGCAGAATTCGGTTATCGTGCTGAGCGGCTTTACCGACGCCCGGGGCAGCGCCGACTACAATCAGCAATTGTCCGAGCGCCGCGCCGAAGCCGTCAAGCAATACCTGGTCGACAAGCTCAAGCTGTCGCCCGACAATCTGTCGACCGCCGGGTACGGCCTGCGCGACCTGAAAAACAAGGCCAATCCGTATGCCGCCGAGAACCGTCGCGTCCAGATTGTGAATCTGAGCTCGGCCAACCAGGCGCAAAAGTAGCAACGCAGGTAAGGCAGACAGGCCCGGGCGCGAACCCGGGCCTTAACCGCAACGTTGGCCGGCGGCCAGAATAGGGCGGAAGCGTCGGCGGCGGCGTTGTAGGGGCTGGTTTGCAGTGCTAAAAGTCCGACGATTAGGGAATCGTCAGCCGAAGCCGCCCGGGTGGTATGCGATTTGCACCAGATGTGCAGTCGGGGATGACGGATGAACAGGCGTGTTCTCTCCGCGATCGTTCTGGGGCTGGCGCTCTTCGGAGCCACAGCATGGGCCGAGCCGGCCCTCGCCGACCGTCGCGTCGCCCTCATTATCGGTAATTCCACCTATCAGAACGCCCCGGTGCTGCCCAATCCAGCCAAGGATGCCAAGGCCATCGCGGCGATGTTCACCAAGGCCGGCTACGATGTGGTCAGCGCGCAATACGATCTTGGCAACCTCGATTTCAAGCGCGCCATCCGCCAGTTCGAGGACGCGGCCGCCGATGCCGACATCGCCGTCATCTATTATGCCGGCCATGGTCTCGAGATCCATGGCACCAATTACCTGATTCCGGTCGACGCCAAGCTCAAGAGCGACCGTGATGCCGATGATGAGGCCATCACGCTCGACCGGCTGAGCCAGTCGATCGACGGCGTCAAGAAGCTGCGCGTCATCATTCTCGATGCCTGCCGCGACAATCCGTTCGGCCGGATGATGAAGAAGGAACGGACCGCGGCGCTGCGTGGCGTCAATCCCGGATTGGGCGCGGTCGAGGTGACCGGCACCAACACGCTGGTCGCTTATGCGGCGCGGGCCGGCTCGGAAGCCGAAGACGGCGAAGGCGAGCACAGCCCGTTTGCTTTGGCCCTGATCAACAATCTCTTCGTCCCCGGCCTCGACATTCGCCTGGCGTTCGGCCGGGTTCGCGACGAGGTGCTGAAGAAGACCGGCAACCGCCAGGAGCCCTACGTTTATGGCTCGCTGGGCGCCGGCACCGTGGCGCTGGTTGCGGCACCGGCGATCCAGCCGGCGGTCGCGGCCGACGACCTGCAGGGTGCCAAAAGCGATTACGGCTTGGTGGAGAAAATCGGCACGAAGGGCGCGTGGGAAGTATTTCTCACCCAGCACCCGAGCGGCTTCTATTCCGATCTCGCCCGCCAGCAGATTGCAAAACTCAACGCCGAGCAGAACACGAGCGTCAAAGGCACGCCGGCGCCGACCTTGGCGTCGCTCGAATCGCCGGCGCCGCCGGCGCAGCCACCAAGCCCTTCGACCGAGGAGCAGCGATCCTGGGAGAAGATCAAGGACTCCAGCAACGAAGCGGACTACAAGGATTTCATCAAGAAATTCCCGACCTCCGTGCTCGCCAATATCGCGCAATCCCATATCGACGCCATCGACCGGGCAGCGCAGGAGGCGGCGGCGAAAGCCAAGGCCGCCATGGAAGCGGCCGCAGAGGCACAGCGGCAGGCGGAGGCAAAGAAAAAGGCGGACGACGCCGCACGACAAAAGGCGGAGCAGGAGGCGGCTCTTGCCAAGGCGCAAGAGGCGGCCAAGGTAGCCGAAGCAGCCCGCGCGCAAGCCGAGCGCGAAGCGGCGGCCAAGCGCGACGAAGAGGCGCGCCAGAAAGCGCTCGCGGACGCCGCAAAGGCACAGCAGGAAGCGGCTGCTGCGGCGGCGCGGCAGAAAGCCGATCAAGAGGCCGCCTTGAAAGCGCAGCAAGACGCCGACCGCAAAAAGGCCGCGCAGGAAGCGGCCCTCGCCAAGGCTCAGCAAGAGGCCCAGGCTGCCGAACAAGCCCGGCAGGTCGCTGAACGTGAAGCGGCGCTGAAGCGCCAGGAGGAGGCGCAGAAGGCCGCTTTGGCCGATGCCGCCCGTAAGCAGGAAGCTGCCTGCAACGACGAGCAATCTCGCCTGAGCGCGCTGCAGACGGCCGGCAAGCAGGCCAAGGACGATCTGACCAAGCTGTCGCAGACCCTGACCTGCGAGCGGCTTCGCCCGCTGGTGACGGCCGCCCTCGACAAGGCGAGCGCGCCGGACGTCAACACATCCGACCAGATCCGCGCGGCGCAGCAGCAACTGACCCGCCTGGGATGCTTCTCCGGCACGGTCGACGGCAACCTGAACGATGCCACCACGACCGCGCTGCAGCATTACCGTGCGGCGCTCGGCAAGCCGTCCAACGACACCCAAATCACCGACAGTCTGGTCTCCGAGCTGAAGGGTCAGTCGGCGCGGGTTTGCCCGCTGGTCTGCCCGCCCGGAAAGGTCAGCCAAGGTGACGCCTGCGTCGTCGTCGAGCAGGAGCCGAAGGCGGCGCCTGCAAAACCCCAGCAAGCCAAGCGTCAGGACGAAAAGCCCGCCTCGCGTCAACAACAACAGCAACAACAACGTCCCAGGGACGCCGGATTGCCGCGGCCCGTGCCGTCAGTAAGGCAGGAAGCGTCTGGCTATACCGGCGGCGGGGGCGGTGGACATTCACAGCCCATCGGGGTCGGTTTCTAACAGACGGTTCCAAACGGACGAAAAGGCACCGGGTTTGAAGGAAACCCACAGATGGAGAACGTTATGAATCGGTTAGCAACGAGCATGCCGCGTTTGAGCGTGGTCGCGGGCCCGCTGGTCGCCATTGCCACAATGCTGAACGGAACGGTCAGCTTTGCTCTCGGTACCGAAGAGCAGCGCGCCGCCTGTACTCCCGACGTGTTCAAATTGTGCGCCTCGCAGATTCCGAACGTCGACGCCATTGTCGCGTGTCTCAAGACCAACAAAAAGAATCTGAGCGCCGGCTGCCAGGCCGTCTTCAACGCGTCATCGGAGCGGACAGCCACCAGATCGATGGCAACTCCGGAAAGCGAGTGGTGTGCTTTCACCAAGGGCGCCAGCCAGGATCAGGTCCAGAAGGACTGGCTGGCATGGTGCGGAGGTGCCGCCCACGAGCCGTGAGAAGACGGTCGGCGCAATCCATTTACAAATGGCAAGTCTGCAGATGGCAAGTCTGCAAATGGCAAGTCTGCAAATGGCACGTCACCCCTGGGGCGGCGTGCCATTTTTTCGTCCAGAGGCACGGCATCACGGCTAAGACGCCGGCGTCATCGGCACCTGCAAATTCGTCTACGACGTTTGGGCGATACGGCGAGGACCGCGAGCCGCATGGAGGCGCACTCGCTGCCCGGTCGACCAAAACTCATCCCGCCCCAGGCCGCAGGGAGATCGCTATCGCAGCGAAAGACCGGCGAGGCCCGGCGGCAGATGGGGCAGCAAGCCGGCTGCGCGATTTTGCAGGTCGAGCGATTGGTTGCCTCGTCGGCGAATCAAATGGACGGTCCCCGGCACCACACGATGCTGGATGCCTGCCGCCAGCGTCGCCAAATTCCAGGACCAATCCTCGATACCGAGGCCGCGGCTGCGCTCGGCCGCCCGATAGGGAAACCGCAGGTGCAGCTCCCGCGTGGCGAATGCATTGGCGCTCCACAGATTATGGAATAGCAGCATGGTCGGGTCGAATCCGGGCCCGTCGCTGCCGTGCATGAGCGAGTGAAACGATTTGACGTCGGAGCGGGGATCGCGCTCGAAGTCCGCCTCGTTGAAAATGTAGAGATGCTCCGGATGCCAGACCGCATCGCGCGATAGCGGGGTCGCGTTGGCAGCCGTGAACGCACCGCGCAGCCATTCTTCGCCCCATAAGTCGTCGCCATCGAGGAAGGCGAGGAACCTGCCGTGGGCACATTGTGTCGCGGCGTTGCGGGACAGGCCAAGATCGCCGAACGCCACCTCCTTCACGGTATCGAGCCAGCGGCCGCGGACGCCGACGATATGTCCGGTGAGCTCATCGGGACGGTCGAGGATTGCTTGCGTCTGCACCATGAGGCCGCCGGCACGCGCAACGTTCACGAGGTCGCTCAAGCTGGAGAGCGCGGGTAATGCCAAATCGCCCTCGCGATGGAAGATGACCGTTACGGTGATGTCCGGCTCGGTCGTCATGGCGTGGCGAACAATGTGGCAACGGCGTCGCGAAAGCCGGCCTGCGAATGATGCGGCAACAACGCCACGTCGTGTTTCGAGATGTCGCTATGTCGCTCGCGCAATCGCGCGGCGAGCGCGGCGTCGTCGGTCAGGGTGGTTGCGAATGGCAGCGTCAGGTGCGCGAACCGCTCCGTGAAACCTCGACTCCCGGCAGCACCGGTGTAGACGCAGTATATTTCTATTCGCTCCGACAGTGCGCGGCCGAAGCGAGCGACGATTTCATAGCCGAGGCTGCTATCGGCCACGATCATGGCGCGCGGATTGACGAGCCGTATCATCTGCGCCAACTGAGCGAGCTTGATGTGCTCCGGGCCTTGAAGCCAGAAATCGTGCCAGAACAATACGCTGCCGGGCGGGTCCGCGGCGGGCGCGCCGTCGCCGGTGTCGGAGGATTCCTGATCGGTGACGATCGTCTGGATCGACCGAAAGCTGGCCGCGCGCAACGCCGCAACAAGATCGGTCGTTAATTTTTGCATGCCACCGACGGCAAGACCCGGCAGCACGACCAGAATCTCGATATCCCGCCCGGCCGCACGTTGCAGGCCGACAATGTCGACGTGAGCGTTCTCGCGATCCTGTTGCTGCAATTTCGGGACGATATCGCTGCCGGCCGCAAGAACCGCTGGATCGTGACGCGCCTGGTTGACGATCTGGGCGATGACGCGCGGTGGGATCGGCTTGGTCAGGCGCACCGCGATATCCTGTCCGCGCCAACGATAATGTCGCCAGATGCGGCTGGACGAGCGTCGAGCGATCTTGCCGTAGCGCAGGATTGCGGCCCGCGACATCTGGCGTTCGTGCTTGATGCCGCTATCGAGCCAATGGTCGAGGGGATCGAGGCCGGACTCCGCCACGTCACTGTAGGATTCTGCGTAATAAGACGCGTCGAAATGCGCGGCGATGACGGCGGCAAATTCCTCGTCCTCAAGCGTCGCCGCCAAACCGCGTGCGCGCGCGTTCGCCCGGCTCATCGCTCGTACCCCGAATTCCGATCGTTTCGCGCAAGACGTAACATGCAACGGGCGGGCGGCCCAG
>JASHQO010000210.1 GCA_030039105.1 Xanthobacteraceae bacterium | reverse complement strand
CGCAAAGCCCAGCCGACTTTTACAAGAACCGCAATATCGACGAGTACATCGGCTACTCGACCGGCGGCGCCTACGACTTTTACGCTCGCGTCATCGGCCGCCACATGGGCGCGCACATCCCTGGCAACCCGACCTTGGTGCCGCGCAACATGGAAGGCGCCGGCTCCTTGCGGCTTGCCAACTGGCTCTATCGCGTGGCGCCGCAGGACGGCTCCGCGTTCGGCACCATCGGCCGCGGCATTGCCTTCGATCCGCTATTGATCGGCAAGGGCGATCAATTCGACGCCCAGAAATTCAACTGGCTCGGCAGCGCCAACAACGAGGTCAGCGTCTGCGTCGCGCTGAAGGATTCCGGCATCGGCAGATTCGAGGATCTGTTCAGCAAGGAGCTCACCGTCGGCGGCACCGGCACCAGCGCCGATACCGATCAGTTTCCGCGCGTGCTCAACAACGTGCTCGGCACCCACTTCAAGATCGTCGAAGGCTATCCGGGCGGCAACGAGGTGGTGCTGGCGATGGAGCGCGGCGAGGTCAACGGCCGCTGCGGCTGGTCATGGTCGAGCGTGAAATCGACCCACAAGGCCTGGATCGACGAGCACAAGATGACCGTGCTGGTGCAACTCTCGCTCAACAAGCATCCGGAGCTGCCCGACGTGCCGCTGGTCACCGACTTCGCCAAGACCGACGAGCAGCGCGCAATCTTGAAGATGGTGTTCGCCCGCCAGGTCATGGGCCGGCCCTATGCGGCGCCCCCCAACCTGCCGGCCGACCGCCTCGCCGCGCTGCGCGCGGCCTTCACGGCGACGATGACGGACAAGGATTTTCTGGCCGAGGCCGAAAAGACCCAACTCGAGATCAATCCGGTATCGGGCGAGGAGGTCGAGAAGCTGGTGAAGGACGTCTACGCCACGCCGGCCGATATCGTCGCCAAGGCCAAGGAAGCCGCGAAGTAACCGGTGAAGCCACGCCGCGGATACCCGCCGCAAGCATTTGTTAACCATGTTTTCCTAGAGGTGAGGATCGGCGACATCCCGAGCGTTCGGGCAGACCGAGCGCCGACGCGAGAGCAGTCTTGAGCACCGCCTCCGTTTTATCCGCAAGGCCGCAGTCGACCGTGACGTCGCCGGTCACGGCCGAAGATTTGATCTCGCGCGATGAGCTGAAGGCGGCGGCGCTCGATTTCATTGCCGAGATGCGAGCCAAGGTCCAGCGCGACCAGGGCAGCCTGCCCAGCGTGTTCGACAGTTGGTTCATCCGCGCCGTCACCCGCCTGCTGGAGTTCGATCCGGCGCGGTTCTGGGAAGACAGCGTGCACGATTATGCCGCGCGCTTCCCGGCCCAGGGCCCGAGCCTGCAGTGGGACTTGTTGCGGTTGCGGCAGTTTCTCGACCGCTGGCGCCAAGGCCGCTTCGTCGAGTTCTCGCAACGCGAACGATCCGGCATTCACTACCATCCGCGGTTCGGCACCGAATTCGGCGCCGACGTGCTGCTGACCTGCCAAGGCGCGCCGGCCTTGATGCGATGGCGCGGCGCGCCGCTGATGAAGAATGCGTTCGATTTCGCGATCTATCCGGCGCTCCTCGCCGAGCTGCGGCCGCGCACGGTGTTCGAGGTCGGATCCGGCTCGGGTGCGAGCGCCGCGTGGTTCGCCGACAGCCTGGCGTTTTGCGGCGTCGACGCCCGCGTGCATTCGGTCGATCTGGTCAAGGCCGCGGTCGAGCACCCGGGCGTACGTTTCTATCGGGGCGACTGCTACGACCCCGAACGGCTGTTCGATCGCGAGCTGCTGCAAACCGAGCCGCACCCCTGGCTGGTCGTCGAGGACGCCCACCATAACGTAGCAGCGGTGCTGCAACACCTGCACCGCTTCCTCGCGCCCGGCGACTATCTCATGGTCGAGGACAGCGACGTGAAGCGCGAGGCGCTGCGGCAGTTTCTGGGCGCCCATCCCGGCCATTATCTGGTCGACACGCGCTTCACGGATTTCTTCGGCAGAAATGCCACCTGCGCGGCAGATTCCATCTTCGTAAGGACGAAGTCGGATAACAACTGATGCGCTTCGACAAATAAAACAAATAACCGGAGTGGAAACACCATGCTCGACACTGGCGGCGCGCACAATCCTATCGCCTTGGGCGATCCGGTGCCGTGGTTCAGCGCGGCGACGCTGACCGGCGGCAGCTTCCATTTGCAGGTGGCGGCGGGACGCTGGATCGTGCTGTGTTTCGTCGGCGCGGGATGTAACGTCGAAGCGCGGCAGAAGCTTGCCGCACTGCTGCGCGACACCGATCTGTTCGACGAGGACCGGCTGGTCGCCCATGTCGTCCTGACCAGGCCGCCGGAGGCGGCGGACGAGCTGGCCGCGATCCGCCACCCCGCAATCTCATGCCTCGCCGACTATGATGGCGCGTTGTCGCGCAGCTATGGCGCGCTGCAGACGCCGCGCACCATCGTGCTCGATCCGATGTTGCGCGCCGTCGCCAATATCGCCTGGAACGACGTGAACGAACACGTCGCGATGCTGGGCGACCTGCTGCGCACCCTGCCCGGCGTCGATGACGCCGCCGGCGTGCCGATGAATGCGCCGGTTCTGATCGTGCCGCGCGTATTCGACTTTCCGCTGTGCGAGCTCCTGGTGAAGCTCTACGAGCGCATGGGCGGCCGGGATTCCGGCTTCATGCTCGACGTTGCCGGCAAGACCCAGACGGTCGTTGACTATCGGATCAAGCGCCGCAACGACTTGCCGCTGCTCGCTCCGGAACTGCGCGCGACGATTTGCGACCGCCTGGTGCGCCGGCTGCTGCCCGCGGTGAAAGCGTATTTCCAATTCGACGCTACCCGCATGGACCGCTACATCGTCGCCTGTTACGACAGCGCCGTCGGCGGACATTTCTACCGGCACCGCGACAACGTCAATGCCGGCGCGCAGCACCGGCGCTTCGCCGTCACCATCAATCTCAACAACGACTACGACGGTTGCGACCTGCAATTTCCCGAATTCGGCCGCAAGGTTTACCGGGCGCCGGTCGGCGGCGCAGTCGCGTTCTCGTGCGGAGCGCTGCACCAGGTCATGCCGATCACCCGTGGCCGCCGCTACGCGTTCCTGGCCTTTCTCTACGGCGAAGCGGACGCGGCGCTGCGCGAGGCCAACAACGCACGCCTGCGAGCGGGCGAAGAACGCTACGACGGCGTGAACGATCGCCTCGTCGCGGCGGCCGTGCCGGCCTGAAGACAATCGCAGAAGCGTTTGCACGCGGCCGGGTAAGCAATCATTAGCCACGATAAAAGCGGATTTGCGCGCCGCCTTAACGAATTCCAGAACGTCTCCGTGATATCGGTTTTGGCTCAATCTGAAAACCGTCCCGGCAGGAGACAATGGCCGAAGCCGCCCCGCTGCCAGAGAATGGCAAAGCTGCCAACGCGACCGCGACGCTGCTCGGTTACATCCACTCCGTCCACGGCTCCCAGGCCAGCATCGCGCTGATGCCGCACGGCAGCGGTCTCAACCGCGCCAGCGCCACGGTTGGCAAGTTCGTCAAGATCCACACCGCCCGCGCCCTCCTGATCGGCCTCATCACCGACGTCACCGCGGAAGCTTCCGCCAAGGATCGCTCCTATTGCGGCATCGCCAACGCCGATCTGACCGGCGAGATCGCTCAGCAGGGCGGCACCATACGCTTCCGCCGCGGCATCACCGAATATCCGACCATCGGCGATTCGGTGACGGCGCTGACCAGCGACGAATTGCGCGTGGTGTTCGATCCACCGGGCGCCAAGACGCTCAAGATCGGACAATTGCTGCAGGACACTGCCATTAGTGTCGGGCTCGACATCGACGAATTGGTGAGCAAGCACTTCGCCGTGCTCGGCACCACGGGGGTCGGCAAGTCGAGCGCGGTCGCGCTGGTGCTGCAGAAGATCATGCAGGCGCGTCAGAGCTTGCGCGTGTTGTTACTCGACGTTCACAACGAGTACAGCCGCTGCTTCGGGGAACGCGCCTACATCGTCAATCCGCGCAATCTCAAACTGCCGTTCTGGCTGTTCAACTTCGAGGAGATCGTCGACGTCCTCTATGGCGGACGGCCGGCGCTCGATGAGGAACTCAGCATCCTCGCCGAAGTCATTCCGCTCGCCAAAGCCACCTATACCCAATATCGCGCCGGCGCCGAACGCATGGCGATCAAAAAGCCCGACGCCAAGAACGTCGGCTTCACGGTCGACACGCCGGTGCCCTACCGGCTCGCCGACATGCTGAGCCAGATCGACGAACGCATGGGCAAGCTGGAAAACCGCTCGTCGCGCCTGATCTATCACAAGCTGATGTCGCGCATCGAAGCGATCAGCAACGATCCGCGTTACGGCTTCATGTTCGAGAACGCCAATGTCGGCGGCGACACCATGGCGGAAGCCTTGAGCCAGCTATTCCGGGTGCCGGCCAACGGCAAGCCGATGACGGTGTTGCAGCTTGCCGGCTTTCCCTCCGAAGTCGTCGATGCGGTGGTATCGGTGCTGTGCCGCATGGCATTCGATTTCGGCCTGTGGAGCGACGGCGCAAGCCCGATGCTGCTGGTCTGCGAGGAGGCGCACCGCTATGCCGCCGCCGACCGCACCGTGGGCTTCGGTCCGACCCGTCGGGCGATTTCGCGGCTGGCCAAGGAAGGCCGCAAATACGGCGTGTTCCTCGGCCTCGTGACGCAGCGGCCGGCGGAGCTCGACCCGACCATCATTTCCCAGTGCAGCACCCTGTTTGCGATGCGCATGTCGAACGATCGCGACCAGGCGCTGCTGCGGTCGGCGGTGTCCGACCACGGCGCCAACCTGTTCGTCTATGTGCCGACGCTCGGCACCCGCGAAGCGGTGGTGTTTGGCGTCGGCGTGCCGCTGCCGACGCGCCTGACCTTCGCCGAATTGCCGGCCCACCTGCTGCCGCAGAGCGATTCCTTCGCCAAGGACTCCGATCTGAAGGCCGACAACGAGGATGCGAATTTCATCTCCACCGTGGTCGAGCGTTGGCGTAGCGCGACCATGAAGACGAACGCGGAAGACGCGGTGCGCGAGGCGAGACAGACCGCGGCGGACGCCGGCCCGGCGCAACCGGCCCCGTCTTTGGCGCCCGCTGCGCCTGGCGCCGACCCAAGCCGGTTCAGCCTGTTGAAGAAGCCGGTAGCGGATCGCCCCGATTCGCTGGCGCTGCTTCGCGCCGCCGCGGCTCCCGGAGCGCAGCCGCAACGCTGGCCTGCCAAATAAAGCTCAAGCCGTCGTCCGGTAGCTCGGCGAGCCTCATCCGCCGCGCGATGCCTGCACCCTGCGGCCATCCGAGGGCGGTCGCGCCGCGTCCGGCTTGCGATTGATCGCCGCGAATTTCTCGTCTTTCAGCTCGCTGAGGAAGAGCGGCTTCGAAAAGTAATAGCCCTGGGCGTAGCGGATACGCGTCGCCGCCTGCAGGTAGGCCAGCTCCTCGAATGTCTCGATGCCCTCGGCGACGATCGACATGCCGAGCGACGCACCGAGCGATTCGACGGCGCGCAGCACGCTCTGGCTGCGCGGCCGCTGGTGGATGGCGGTAATGAACGAGCGGTCGACCTTCAATTCGTCGGCCGTGATGTCGGCAAGCGTCGACAGCGAGGAATAGCCGGTGCCGAAATCGTCGATCGACAAGCGTACCCCGAGCTCGCGCAGCATCGGCAGCACTTGCTTCTGGAATTGACTCTTGGCGATGAAGGCGTCCTCGGTCAGCTCGATCATCAGCCGGTGCGACAGGCCGCTGGCATCGAGCGCATGGACGAATGACCGCATGAAGTTCAGATCACCCGCCTGCTTGGCGGCGACGTTGACGCTGATGGTAGTCTCGGCGCCAAAGGCCGCATCGAGCTGCTCGATCGAGCGCACCGCCTCGTCGAGCACAAAACGCGTGATCGGATCGATCAGGCCGAGCTCGATGGCGAGGTCGATGAAGTTGCTCGGCGGCTGGATCTCGCCGGCGTCGTCGCGCCATCGTACCAGCGTCTCGAAGCCGACGACGTTCTGGCTGTGAATGTCGACCTTCGGTTGGAACGCGCAGCAGAACTTGCGGTCGCGGATGGCGAGCCGCAACCGCTGCTCGAGCTCCATGCGCGCGGTGACGGTCTGCCCCATGGCGACGTTGAAATAGATCGCTTCGCCCTTGGTGCCGTTCTTGGCGCGATACATCGCGTTGTCGGCGTTGCGGCGCAGCGCCTCGTAGTCATGGCCATGCTCCGGATAGACGCTCACCCCGAGCGAGGCCGAGGTGAAGATCTCGAAAGCCTCGATGTGGAAGGGCTTTTTCAGCTCGGCCAGCACCTGCTCGATGACGCGGTGGACCCGCTGGTCGTCCTCGATCGGCGCGACCAGAAGGAGGAATTCGTCGCCGCTGATACGTGCCAGCACGTCGCTATCGCGCAGGCTTTCGACGATGCGCTCGGCAACTTTGACCAGCAGCGCGTCGCCGATGGCGTGGCTATAGTAGTCGTTGATGTGCTTGAAATTGTCGAGGTCGATGAAGGCAAGCGCGAAGCGCGTGCCGTCTCCGCGATGCAGCAACTCTTCGACACGCTGCTGCATGAGCATGCGGTTCGGCAAGCCGGTCAGGCCGTCGAAATAGGCGCGCCGCGCCAACTCGCTCTCGACGCGCTTGCGATCGGTGATGTCGTTGGAGGTCGACATCAGGAAGCTGCGGTCATGAACGTGGACCGCCTGGTGCGACGTCAGCCAGGTGCGCTCGCCCTGCGCGTCGGCATGGTGCTCCTCGGTGATGGAAGCCCGACCCGATCGCAACAGATCGAGCTCCCACTGCCGGCGTTGCCGGGCTTCCTCGGCGGGCAGGAAATTGTCCGGCGAACTGCCGATCAACGTCTCCGACGGTATCGCGAGGTTGGCCGCCGCGACCGAATTGGCGACGATGAAACGGCCCTCCTCGTCCTGAATGGTCAGCCCGATCGGTAGCTGCTCGACGATCTCCTTGAGCAAGTCGCGCTGCAGCGAGGCGTCTTGCTCTGCATGCGGCGCGTCCTCGACCAGCCGGCGCAGCCGCTCCAGCTCGCCGCGCAGCCGGACGCTGCCGCGCATGCCGACAAGCGCGAGCGCCAGCACGGCATATTGCCGCGCCAGAGCCACCTCGAATGCGCTGAAATCGCCGCGGCCCGCGGCCCGCCGCAAAACCAGCGCAGCGGCCCGTTCGCCCACCGCGACAGGAGCCAGCAAAGCCGACTCGTCCGTGCCGACCAGGTCGACTGGAAGCGGGCCGCCGTCCGCTTGCGCGGCGCTGAGCGCAAGCACGCGCCCCCGAACGATCTCCTGCAGCACGGTCAAGCGCGGCCATTGTCGGCCGATGAAGCCGTCCGGTTCAGCCGCGATGCACGTCGTGGACGCGCCATCGTCCTCGAGAACCAAGGCGCAATCAAAATCGAACAGCGCACCATAGGCCCGAAACAAAGCGGCAAACGCGGCGCCATCGCCCTCGACGTTCAACAGCGCGTCGAGCGCGCGAAGCTGGGCGTGAGCGTTGTCTTCGCGCGTCGGCGACGCAATCGCCTCGTTGCCGTTCCCGGGGATCGCCATGACTTAGCCCACGAGTCCGCAATCCCCGGAAAGCCGCGCTTGATTTCACGCAAGACGCCGGGCGTGATGCGGCGATCCTGGCCGCCAAACAGTTGGAACTTCATGGCGTCCGCATAGCGGCGGCACCCACTCTCGCATTCAGGGCATTAAGGAATGATTTACCCGGCGGGATGGCGCGGCCGAAAAGCCTGTCGGCCGAGCGGCGGCGCGCAAATAAACGCGCTTCAAATCGAAATCTGCCGGCCGATCTCGACCACCTGCTTGCTCGGCAGCCGGAAATAATCGGTGACGTGGGCGGCGTTGCGCACCATGGCGGCGAACATCGCCTCCTGCCAATGCGGCAGCGCCCGGCCGCGCTCGCGATGCACGACGTTTTCGTGGCCGACGTAGTAGGTCACATCGTCGAGCTCGGCGGCGCAGCCGCGCTGCTGCGCCTCCCGCAGCAGGAGCGGAATGTCGGGCCGTTGCATGAAACCGAAATGAGCGGTGACGCGCCAGAACCCTTCGCCCTCCTGCGCCACCGCCATCCGTTCCGGCCAGTGCACCCGCGGCCGCGAATCGGTCAACACCGTGAGCGCCAGGACGCGCTCGTGCAGTGCCCGGTTGTGTTTGAGATGCCACATCATCACCGGCGGCACGCCGCTCAAGGTGCGGGTGAGAAACACCGCCGTACCCGGCACGCGCGGCACGTTGTGCGCCTTGAGATTGGCGAGGAAGTCCGACACCGAGATCGGCGCTTCGGCAAGCCGCGCCGCCACGGCGGTCGAGCCGCGGTGCCAGATCAGCATGATGCCATAGACGCAGGCGGCAAGAAGCAGCGGCACGTAGCCGCCGTCGAAGATCTTTGTCGAATTCGCCGCCAAGAAGCCGGAGTCGATGATCGCGAACAGGCCGGCCAGGGCGGCGCTGGCGAAAAGGCTCCAGCGCCAGATTTCGCGCATGGCGACGAACAGCAGGAACGTCGTCATCAGCATGGTCGCCGAAACCGCAATGCCGTAGGCGGCGGCGAGATTGTCGGAGGAGTGGAATAGAACCGTCAGGGCGATGGTGACGATCATCAAGAGCCAGTTGACGACGCCGACATAGATCTGGCCGTAGCCCTGCTCCGAGGTCTGCTTGATGTGAAGGCGCGGCAGCCAGCCGAGCTGGATCGCCTGTCGCGTCATGGAGAAGGCGCCGGTGATGATCGACTGGCTGGCAATGATGGTGGCAACCGTCGCCAGGCACACCAGCGGAATCAGCAGCGGCTCCGGGCACAGGCGGTAGAAGATGTTGTTCGCGATCGACCCGCCGCGCAGCGCGATCGCTGCCTGGCCGGCATAATTCAGCACCAGGCTCGGAAACACCAGCCACGACCACGCGGCGCGGATCGGTCGCTTGCCGAAATGGCCCATGTCGGCATAGAGCGCCTCGGCGCCGGTAACACAGAGGAAGATGCCACCCAGCACGGTGAAGCCTTTAAGCCCGTTATCGGCGAGCAGGCGCAGTCCGTAGAGCGGATTGAGCGCGCGGAGCACGGACGGCTCCTGGGCGACGCCCCACAGCCCGAGCGCCGCGATGGTCACGAACCAGATCGTCATGATCGGCCCGAAGGCGGCGCCGATGCGCGAGGTGCCGAGCGGCTGCACCGCGAACAGGCCGAGCAGGATGGCCACCGCGGTCGGCACCACGTAGGGCTGCAGGGACGGCGCCGCGATATTGAGGCCTTCGAGCGCCGACAGCACCGAAATCGCCGGCGTGATGGCGCCGTCGCCGTAGATCAGCGCCGCGCCAAGGAGGCCGGTGAGCACGATGAGCGGCCGGCGGTGCTGCTTGACGCCGAGCAGCGACATCAAGGCGAGGATGCCGCCTTCGCCGTCGTTGTCGATGCTCATGGCGATGAGCACGTATTTGACCGTCGTGACCAGGAGCAAGGTCCAGATCAGCAGCGACAGGATGCCGAGGATGCGATCCGGCGTCGCCGCGCCGCTGAGAAAGTCGAAGGCGGTCTTGAGCGTGTAGAGCGGGCTCGTGCCGATGTCGCCGAACACAATGCCCAGTGCCGCGAGCCCGGTCAGGGCAAGCGCGGTCTTGCCGACCCCCGGGGCCGCGGCATCGCGAAGTTCAGCGGGCGAAACCGAATTCATCGGGGCCATCATCAGGGGCCGCAGATGACATCGTCATGACACGCCGCCGCCGCGGTTGGAAGGGAGCGTTCCGACGGCGCTCCGGCTCCGACCCCCGGGTCAGCCGGCCTCGATCCGGCCCTCGGACTCGATCCGAGGGTGGCCCGCTCCTGCGCGCCGGGGCAGTCACCACTATAACGTGTATGTGTCGGAACCGTCTATCGAGCGAGCGGCGCTATTGCCGCGGCCGCCCGATGCGCCGCGGACCGCTGTCGGTGACGCCGAGATGGGTTTCGAGCGCGGCGCGGTCGGCGGCCAGCGCCGCGCTTGCGGCGGAGTGGACCACGCAGCCGCGCTCGACGATGATGGCGTTGTCGGTGACGCCGAGAATTTTCTTCGCGTTCTGCTCGACCAGGATCGCCGACATGCCGCCGTCGCGGATGACGCGACGCAACGCCGCCAGCAGCTCCTCGACGATGATCGGCGCCAACCCTTCGAGCGGCTCGTCGAGCAGCATGACGCGCGGATTGAGGACGAGCGCCCGGCCGACCGCGAGCATCTGCTGCTCGCCGCCGGAGAGCTGATTGCCGAGATTTTGCCGGCGCTCTCGGAGCCGCGGGAACAACGCGTAGACCTTGTCCACGCTCCACGGCCCCGGTCGCGCCACCGCGGTGAGGTTTTCCTGCACGGTGAGCGACTTGAAGATGTTGCGCTCCTGCGGCACCCAGCCGATGCCGACGTGGGCGCGCTGATCCGGGCGCAGCTTGGTGATATCGGCGCCGTCGAGCGCGATCCTGCCGCCGAAATAGCGGGTGACGCCGATGACGGTGTTGACCAGCGTGGTCTTGCCCATGCCGTTGCGGCCGAGCAGTGCCAGCGCCTCGCCTTCGGCCAAGGTCAGCGACACGTTCGACAGCACCACCGCCTCGCCATAGCCGGCCGAGAGTTGCTCGATGCTCAGAAGCTCACGCATCGAGCTCCTCGCCGAGATAGACGGCTTTCACGCGCGGATCGCGCGCCACCTCTTCGGGCGCGCCATCGACGAACAGCGCGCCGTTGACCAGGACGGAGATGCGATCGGCGAACGAGAACACCAGATCCATGTCGTGCTCGATCAGCAGCACCGTGACCTCGGCCGGCAACGCCGCGATGGTAGCGAGCAGCTCGTGCCGTTCGGCCTCCGGCACGCCGGCCGCGGGCTCGTCGAGCAGCAGCACGTGGGGCCGGCAGGCGAAGGCGAGTGCGATTTCGAGAAGCCGCTGCTTGCCATAGGGCAGGATCGCGGTGCGCTCGTGCATCACGTCGGCGAGGTGGAAGCGTTCGACGATTTCGACGATGTCGTCGGTCACGGCCGTCTTGCTGCCGACCAGGCGCCACCAGTCGCCGCCCGAGCCGAGCCGCTCCGACACCGCGAGCCCGATGGTCTCGAGCGGCGTGAGATCGAGGAATAGCTGATTGATCTGGAAGGTGCGCGCCATGCCGAGCCGCACCCGCTCATGGGGCTCGAGCGCGGTGATGTCGCGGCCGTCGAGCACGATGCGGCCGGCGGTCGGCCGCAGCACGCCGGTGAGCAAGTTGACCACCGTGGTCTTGCCGGCGCCGTTCGGCCCGATCAGCGCGTGGCGCGCGCCCTTCTCGATGGCGAGCGAGACGTCATGGGCGGCGACGATGCCGCCGAACCGCTTTTCCAGGCCTTCGGTTTCGAGGATCGCCATGGTCAACGCTCGCTGCCGACGGCGGCAGGCCGCGGCTTGAGCCGCCCGAAGGCGCCATAGAGCGCATTGCGCGCCGCCTCGTTCCAGGCGCCGATCCGGTCGCGGCCGAGCAGCACGATGACGACCAGCACCAGGCCGATCCAGAATTGCCAGTATTGCGGCGTCAGCGTCGCGATCCAGTCCTGCAGGAATTTGTAGATCACCGCGCCGATCAGGCCGCCATAGAGATAGCCGGTGCCGCCGATAATCAGCACCAGAAGAAGATCGGCGGAGCGGTCGAGCGAGAATACGTCGAGCGAGCAGAACGCCGTGGTCTGCGTCAGCAATGCACCGGCGATGCCGGCAAAGCCCGCCGCTGCCGTATAGATCGCGACCAGACGCCATTTGACCGGAATGCCGATCGCCGCCGCGCGCAGCGCATTGCCCTTGATCGAGCGCAGCGACAGGCCGAACGGCGAATAGACGATGCGGCGGGCAATGACGAAGCAGACGAACAACACGATCAGACTATAGACATAGCCGTTACGGCCGTAGAGATCGAAGCGGAAGCGGCCGAGGATCGGCGCCACCTCGACACCTTGCAGGCCATCGGCGCCGCCGGTGATGTTGGAATAGCGGTTGGCGACTTCGTACAGCATCAGCGAGACGCCGAGCGTCACCATCAACCGGGTGAGGTCGGAGCCGCGCAAGACGAGGAAGCTCGTGACGAAGCCGAGCGCGGCTGCGACCAGGCCGCCGAGGAGGAGCGCAATCACCGGCTCGTTGATGATGCCGTATTTGGCGACCAGCCCGGCGAAATAACCGGAAATGCCGAAGAACGCCGCCTGGCCGAGCGACAGGATGCCGGCGTAACCGAGGATCAGGTCGAGCGACAGCGCGAACAGCGCGAGGATCGCGGTGTCCTTGAGGATCAGGTATTTGCCGGGAAACAGCCAGATGGTGGCGAAGGCGAAAATCCAGAATGCGATCTCGAGCGGCGACCAGCGGGCGCGATTCCTGAGATACGCGGCAACGTCGCCGGTGAGCGGGGTCATCGGGCTCACCGGGCCGCACTGCGGGCGAACAGGCCCTGCGGCCGCGCCAACAGCACCACGATCATGATGGCATAAATGACGAAGGCGCCGAGCGTCGGCACGTAATATTTGCCGGCGACGTCGCCGATACCGAGCAGGATCGAGGCGAGGAACGGTCCGGTGATGCTCGAGGTGCCGCCCACCGTGACCACGATCAGAAAGTAGATCATGTATTTCAGCGGGAAGGTCGGATCGAGGCCGAGAATTTCGGCGCCAAGCGCGCCGCCGAGGCCAGCAAGGCCGGAGCCGAACGCGAAGGTGAGCGCAAACACCACCCCGACATTGATGCCGAGGCCGCGCGCCACCCGCTGATCGTCGACCGCGGCCCGCAACCGGCTGCCGAACCGCGTCTTGGTCAAGATGCCCTGCAGCAGCAGCGTCAGCAGCCCGCATACCACGATGATGAGCAGGCGGTATTTGCCCATGCCGATGCCGAGCACGTTGAACTGGCCCTGCAGCGCCTGCGGAATCTGCACGAACTGTTGCGACGAGCCCATCACATAATCGGTCGCGGCGACCGCCATGAAGACGAGCCCGATGGTGAACAGCACCTGGTCGAGATGCGGCTTGGTATAGACGTGGACGTAAAGGGTGCGCTCGAACAGCGCCCCGAGCGCGGCGGTGACCAGGAAGGCGATCGGCAGGCCGAGCACGAACGGCACGCCGAGCCGGTTGACGATGACGACCGTGCAATAGCCGCCGGCCATGGCGAACGCGCCATGGGCGAGGTTGATGAAGTTCATCAGGCCGAGCGTGACCGAAAGCCCGCACGCCAGCACGAACAACAGCATGCCGTAGGCAATTCCGTCGAACAGGATCGTCAGCATGAGCGCCCCGGTTTCCCCTCTTGCCGCGCGGCGGGCCGAGGTTATACGGCGGCCTGCCATTGTCCAGCGACGGGTCGCCTCACCTGTCGCAATTGCGCCGCCGGGCTGGAGCGGGACGGATTTTGGTCGAATCGTCATCCCGCTCCAGCCTTTTACTTGCACATGATCTTTTCCGAAAACCGGTTTCCACTTTTCGGGATCATGCTTTAGCATCGGGCAACCGGGCTCCGCCCCGCGGAGGTTACAGGATGGCCAAAATCGTTCTCGGAGCCGGAAGCTCCCACACGCCGATGCTGCTCGCCTCCGACGAGACTCTGCCGCGCTTTTTGGAGACCGACCAGAAGATCAAGCACCGCGATAAGGAGGGGCGGCCCACCACCTATGCGGAGCTTCTGGAAAAGGCCGATCCGAAGATGGCGGCCATGACCGCACCGGCAGAGCTCGCGGCGCGGCAGAACAAGGTGCGCGCCGCCATGGCGCACCTGGGCAAGGTGCTCAATTCATCGAGCCTCGATGCGCTGATCGTCATGAGCGACGACCAGGACGAAGCCTATCTGGAAGACGCCAGGCCGACCTTTGCCATCTATTACGGCGACACCATTCTCAACAGTAACGAGCAGCACGAGCAGTACCGTCGGCGCTTCCCGGAGTGGTACGTGAAGAACCGGCAAGGCTTCTTCGAGGAGTCGAAGCCGCGCGCCTACCCGGTCGACGCCAAGCTTGCCATGCATTTGATCGACTGGCTGATGGAGCATGGCTTCGATCCGGTCGCGTCGAAACGCATGCGCGAGGGCGAAGGCGAAGGCCACGGCATGGCCTATGTGCACCGCCGGCTGCTGGACGAGGCGAAGCCGATCCCGATCGTGCCGATATTCCTCAATACCTATTTCCCGCCGAACCAGCCGCGGCCGCGACGCTGCTACGAGCTCGGCCAGGCGATCCGCAAGGCGGTCGAGAGCTTCCCCGGCGACGGCCGCATCGGCATCGTCGCCTCGGGCGGCCTCAGCCATTTTCTGGTCGACGAGGATTTCGACCGCGCCATCCTCAAGGCCTGCGCCGACAAGGATGCAAAATTTTTGCAGAGTCTGCCACGCAACAAGTTGCACGCCGGCAGCTCGGAGATCCTCAATTGGGTCGGCGTCGCCGGCGCCGCCGAGCACCTCGACCTCAACTGGTTCGAATACGTGCCGGGCTATCGGACACCCGCCGGCACCGGCACGGGCCTGAGCTTCGCGACGTGGGTCTAGACATGGGCCTGAGTGTCATGCCCGCGAAGGCGGACATCCGGTAACCACGGCGTCTCGAACGGCGATTACCGGATCGTCCGCCGTCGCCGACGATGACAGCGAAAATCACTCCGGCTTGATGCCGGCGGCTTGGATGATCGGTCCCCACTTGGCGTATTCGTCGCGGATCAGCTTGTCGAACACGTCCGGGGTCGAGCCGATCGGCGTAGCGCCGAGTTTCAGAAGTTTTTCACGCACACCCGGAAGCTGCGCGACCTCGGCGCAGTCCTTGGCCAGTTTTTGCTTGATGTCGTCGGGCAAGCCGGCCGGCGCCAAAAAACCCCACCACACGCCGGTGTCGTAGCCCGGCAGGGTCTCGCCGATCGACGGCACGTCCGGCAGCACCGGCGAGCGCGCCGCGGTGGTGACGCCGAGCACGCGGACGGCACCGGCCTGAATCTGCCCCATCGATTCCGGGATGTTGTTGATGCTGAGCGGAATGTGGCCGCCGATCAGGTCGGCCAGCACCGGCGCGCCGCCCTTGTACGGCACCGCGACAATGTCGACCTTGGCCATGGTCTTGAACAGCTCGCCGGCGAGGTTCGGCGACGTGCCGATGCCGGAATGGCCGTACGACAATTGCCCCGGCTTGGCGCGGGCCGCCGCGATCACGTCGGCAACCGATTTGAATTCGGAGTCGGCGCGGACCAGGAGCATGTTGGGCGACGAGCCGATCAGCGAGATCGGCGTAAAGTCCTTGAACGGATCGTAGGGCAGCTTGGCGTAGAAATAGCTGTTGAGGGCGTGCCCGGTAGCGACAACGATCAGCGTGTAGCCGTCGGGCGCCGATTGCGCCAGGGCTTCCTCGGCGACGACGCCGCCAGCGCCCGGCCGGTTTTCCACGACGATCGACTGGCCCCAACGCTTCGACAGCTCGTCGCCGAGCGTGCGTGCCACGATGTCGACGGCGCCGCCGGGCGGGTACGGCACGAAGATATGCACCGGCTTTGCCGGGAACGTGCCTTGCGCCAGGGCCGCTGCGCCGATCGCAAAGAGCGCGAGGAGCGCGCTCCCGATCCGGGTCCAGACCGTCATGGAAATATCCTCCGGCAAACCGCCTGATTTGGACGGACTATAAATCGACAACGCCGCGCGACGAAGCCCCGCAGCGGATTAACCGGACTTCGCTTGCGCCATTTCGGGCTTTCGCCCTAGTATCCGGCGCACGTTGAAATCGACGGAATTTCCGGAAAATCTGGGAGGACTTTTGATGTCCAAACGAATGCTCGCGGCGCTGGCCGCAACCGCCGCGGCCGTGTCGGCCGGCGTCCTATCGTCACAGCCGGCTGCGGCCCAAGAAGTCAAGGTCGGCGTCATCCTGCCCTATACGGGAGTGGGGGCGGAGTTGGCGCAGCAGATTGAGCGCGGCATGGAGCAATATCTCAAGCTCAATGCCGATCAGGTGAAGCCCTACCAGATCACCCTGATCAAGCGCGATTCCAAGGCGCCGGACGGCGCCGCCGCCAAGGTCGACGTCCAGGAGCTGTTGACGCAGGACAAGGTCGCCGCGCTGGGCGGCTGGGTCTATTCGCCCGACGCCATCGCGT
>JASHQO010000209.1 GCA_030039105.1 Xanthobacteraceae bacterium | reverse complement strand
GGCCGCCGACGCCGAGCGCAATATCGAGCCCGAGCGAGCCGGTGGACACCGTCTCGATGTCCAGCGACTGCATGTTCTTGCCAAGCCGCATGATCGAGCCCTTGCCGAAATTGCGCTCGATCTGGGAGAGCGCCGCATCAAGGGCTTTCGATTTGTCCATGGACGATCCTTCAACGAGACGTAGTGCTGCAGCGCTCATAGCGTTAGCTCCTTATGGCCGGGATTCGGATGACCGACAACGGAAGCCCATTGCGACCTCTGGGCACCGCCGGCCTCCCGGCATGGCTCAATGGCGATAACAGTACTGTACACGATCTGTTCTATGTTCGCAATATGTTCTTTTCCGGGGGTGGGCTGATATATCCCCTAGGAACATGTAGCATGATTAGACTGTATTGCGAACGAGAACGCACTAGCTCTAGTGGGTTATGGGAGACGTTCGCATGGCACCGTGGGTCTGGACCTTCATTGAAAATCTCGCCGCCAACTGGACGGCTGAACTGTTTGGACCCACCACCTTGATAGCGTGGCTAATAGCGCTCGGCTTCGCCGTATATTTTGTGATTCGTTGGCATCAAAACCAACGAATCGCTAAAAAGCGGGGCATGGCCTCCTGGCAGTTCATAATAATTTGCTGTGCTGTTGCGGCAATCGCAATTGCGTTTGGTGCTTATGGGCTCGGCTTGAAATTTGGGAGTCAGCCGGAGCCTATTGCAATTGTCTCTCCGCCGGCAACGGAACCGCCGAAAGAGCCGACGCCACCGTCTCCAAAACCGCAGCGAAAATACTCCAACGCCGATCTTCCTAAGCTAACCCCAGTGATTCAAAGAATTTCGGAAGTAGTCGCTTCCGAAGGTGCTCCGCTTGCCACCGAAATCTATAAGTACTGCACGGCTTCGGTAATCCGGCAGAAATTAAATACTCTCGGAACCCAAGAAACCATCCGCCAACTGCGAGAGTTTGCAGAGCGAGCAAACAAGTTCGGCGCTGAAATTGACACGATTCAAGACGAAGCTGGATACTATCAAGAGGAGGTCAATTACATAATCGACGCTAAACAGGGTAATCTGGCTCAAACGGTAGCATCAGAAATAAGAAATTCCACGCAATGGATACCCGGGATCGTAACGCCGTTAGATATGCCAAGTCAGCGGATTTTGGGAATTATGGCCGCTCAACTCCAATCAAGAGCTTCTGATTTTTATAAGTGGGCTGTAGCTACGCCGATGCGAATTCAGGAAATCAGGAAGGACTTGAATGAAGCAAGATAGCGTCAAAAAACGCTTCGACCGCCTCTTGCATGCGATGACTACGCAACCCGAACCTTCGGAAAAGCCTGCAAAAGGTACTCAAACATCAAGTCCGGGTGCTGGCGCAGGTTATGGCGATACTCGAACTCGCGCAGGTAAGTCTGCAGGTGCTTCCGCGAAACCCAAACGTAAGTCCCGTTGATCCTGCGCTTCACGTTCGCCCAAAATCCTTCAATCGTGTTCGTGTGCACGTCACCGCGCACGTACTCTTTCGCCGAGTGATTGACCGAGTCATGCTCATAGCCGAAGCGTTCGGTCAAAGCCTCATAGCCGCGCCAATCGTCCGTGTAGACCTTTGATCCCGGCTTCACGAATTTCACGATAGGCGGCAACAGGTCGCGGTGAGCGCGCGCCTCAATCGGCACGTCAGAACATCGCCGTTGCGCTCGACCATGCCGAGCACGCCCATTTTGTCGTGGCCGCCTGCCACATGGCTCTTGCCACCGATGTAGGTTTCGTCCACCTCGACCGTCTTGCCGGGACCACCGAGCGGATAGTCGCCGTCAACGTAGCCCATGTACTTGCGGATCAGGTTGCACATCCGCCACGCGGTTTTGTACGTGACGCCGAGTTGGCGCTGAACCTCTTTTGCTGCCACGCCGTTGCGCGACGCGCAGAACAGGAACATGACGAAAAACCAGTCGCGCAACGGCGTCCGGGTGCTCTCGAATGGCGTGCCGGCCGTGGGATAGACCTGATAGCCGCAATGCTCGCACTCGAATGAGCGGCGCTTTTTGACCCGATAATAGATCGCCTGCTTCTGGCACTTGAAGCACGTCAGACGCTCGCCAAACCGCGTCCGCATGAGGTGTTCCAGGCAGGTATCTTCGTCCGGGAACCGCTTTTGAAACGCCCTGATATTGGGGCCCTTCCGGGTAGCCACGGAACTCTCCTGCCCCCGACGGTCGGGGAATATATGTACTGTAGCAGAGTTCCGTTTACATGTCTAGAGGGTATATATGCGGGGGTGGGTACTGGCCCCTTTCCATCAACAGGTTAACGGGCTGGTCCCTTTTGTGGATTAAATGCCTAAAGGGGCCAGCACCCGGGGGTGGGGGTACTGGCCCCTTTCCGAAGCCCCTGGTCCCTTTTGATTTTTGGGCTGGTCCCTTTTGCCTACTCGGCCTACTGGCACCAACGAAACGTTTACAACCCCATTGCCGTCGCCTGTCATCTATCCGATGATCTTTGCAGGGACTGGGGGAGATTATCGTGTGGCGTCGCGCTGCCGTCTTAGTGTGGACAACTCTGTTGGTCGGCTGCGCCGCCTCCCGTGAGCAGGTGGTCGCTCAACTCGGCCAGGAATACGTCGGTCAAAATGTCGACGTGATGGTGGTCAAATTCGGGCCGCCGATCGGCACTTTCGCGATGAACAGCGGCGATACGTCGTATGTCTGGCAACTCGGCAACCAAACCGACATCGCGACCGATCGCGGCAGCGGATTTTCTTCGACCCGGTTCTGCAAGGTGAGCGTCGTCGCTGCCAAAGGCGGAATGATCAAGGAACTCAATACCGAGGATTCCAACGCTGGCGGCGGCCTGATTGGGGCGCTGGGCGGCTATGGCAGCATTTGCGCGAACCGCCTCGGGATTTCGCGGTCATAATCAGAGGCCGTCTCAGTTGGCGGCAGCCTAAAGGGACCAGTACCCGGGGGTAGGTACTGGCCCTCTTTCCGTCTCAACTAGGCGCTTTCGAATTTTGGACTGGGAGCGGCCTCTTTTGGCACCGATGTCATGTGCGCTTTAAGGATTTGGGCGACGGGAGGCTCAAATGGGCAACTCAAAACCTTGGCCGACGCCGCGGCATTTAGCGGACGATCCTCACCATTGGCGGGAGCGCGGCGAAGAAATTCGCGTGCTTGGCGAGGACATGGCAGACGCACAATCGAAAACAATCATGTTGCGGATCGCGGATGAATATGACCGGCTCGCCGAGCGGGCGGAGCGGCGCATTAGATCGACGCAATACGGTCAGGGACTGCCGAAGATCGCCGATCTAGGAGAATAGGCCGCCTCAGTTGGCGCCAAAGCCTTCCTTGTAGCCGGGCCTCAACACAACACCAGGCAGCGGCAAGGCGCCATCGTCCCCTTTCCGAAGCCCGTGGTGCTGCCCCTTCGATTTTGAGGAAGCGCCCCTTTTGCTGCCGGCACGTCTTTCGACAATTTACGGAACCTTTACGCGCAATGCGCCGTTGACCCCTTTAAACGAGGGCGGGAGATGGCTAGTCCCGGACAGTTGCGCTGGTATGCGGCTCACTTGCTTGCCTGGGCATGCCAAGCGCGACAGGAGGGTGACGACGGCTTTGCCGATCGCTTGGCCGTGAGAGCGGCCGAATATCTCGATCAGGCCGCTGCGGCCGAAACACCGGTGGTCCAGCAGCAACAGCAGCCGCAGCCCGAGAAGAAATAGGCCGCCTCGGTTGGCGGCCTGGAGCTTGGCGAAGGAGGCGCACCATGGCCGCCTCGCAGTCAATCGTTTCGGCATCAGGAGGCGACCGCACGCACCCCCGGAGTTGGCGCAAGCCGTGGGATTGCTGCGTCGTGGCACCGGCTTGGTCCGGTCGTGTCGACCCCGCTCATTGCCGTGCCAGCGGGAATGCGCGGGAATGAACTCGATGCTGAGCCTCCTGGGTCCCCGCTTTCGCGGGGACGAGCGGACGGAGCCGATACAATCGGACCGGAATTTGCTCTACACTGAAGGTCATGACAGGCATCAAGGTCATGGCAGGCATCTAAGGTCATGGCAGGCATCGCCACACTCACGGCGTCCGGTCTGTTGGCTGCAGCGATCGGCTTCGCCGTTGCGCCGGCCGCGGCCGGCGGCTTTTACGAGGCGCCGTGGTGCGCGGTGCAGAGTCTCGGCTTCGGCGAAGTGCACTGGGACTGCGAATATCGCAGCATCGAGGAGTGCCAGCCCCACGTCATCGCCGGCAATCGCGGCTTCTGTAATTTGAATCCGCGCTTCGCGCCGCCGGCGCCCGACGCGGCGCCCACGAAGCATCGCAAGCGGCATTGGTAGGCCGTCTTTCGTCCCCGGTCGCGCGATTGACTCCGCATGGCGGCAGTGAAACGGTTTCGTCCCGCATTATTCTCGGGCTGAGGAAACTCCATGCGCTTATCCATGGCCGTCACTGCGCTACTCGCAGCGTTCACGCTCGCCGGCTGCTTCGAAGGCCCGCAGGGCCCGGCCGGGCCGCAGGGTCCCGCCGGAGCGCAGGGTAGCGCCGGAGTTGCCGGACCGACCGGGCCGGCCGGACCCGCCGGGCCGCCCGGTCCGATGGACTCGAGCGGCCTGCACGCGCTGCGCCAGAATGCCTGCGGCCAGACCAGCAATTGCGACCTCACCTGCGCGCCCGGCGAGAAGCTCGTCTCCGCCACCTGCCCCGGCGGTTCGCTCACCGTCACCAAGGATGCCGACGTCGAAGCCGCGGCCTGCTCCGGCGCCAATGGCCCGGCGCTGGCGCTGTGCATGAAGCAATGAAGGGGACGAATGGCGAAATAGCGAATGGCGAGTAGGACGACCCGAGGTCGTCTCTGTCGCCATTTCCATTCGCCATTCGCCGAGCCGATGCACGACATCGTCATCCGCGGCGGCACGCTGTTCGACGGCGCCGGCAATCCCGGTGTCCCGGGCGACGTCGCCATCGCCGGCGGCCGCATTGTCGCGATCGGCAACGTCGGCGGCGAGGCAAAAAAGATCATCGACGCGCAAAACCTCGCGGTGGCGCCGGGTTTCATCGACATCAAGACCCATTCGGATTTCACGCTGCCGATCAATCCGAAGGCGGAAAGCAAGGTGCGCCAGGGCGTCACCACCGAGATCGTCGGGCACTGTGGTTTCTCGGTCGCGCCGGCGCTGCCCGGCAAGGTCGAGCTGCTGCGCGACTACTTGAGCCCGAGCGCGCCGTGGCTGCCGTTCCGCGCGATGAGCTTTCCGGATTATCTGGACACGTTCCCGCCGACCGCCGTGAATGCCGGCATGCTGGTCGGCCACAACACGCTGCGCCTGATGGTCATGGGCATGGGCATGGCGGAGCGGGCGCCGAGCGAGCGCGAGATGGCGCAGATGATTGCGCTGCTCGAGGACGCGCTCGACGCCGGCGCGCTCGGCCTGTCGTCGGGCCTGTTCACGCCGCCCGGCTCGTATGCGGCGCCCGCGGAGATGATCGCGTTCGGCCACGTGCTCGAGCGGCACAATGCCGGCTATTTCACCCATTTGCGCGACGAATCCAACCACGTGATCGAGGCGGTCGCGGAAGCGATCGCGGTCGGCGAGGCCTGCGGCGTGCACGTCGAGATCGTGCACTTCAAATGCTCCGGCACCGACAACTGGGGCAAGGCGGACACCGCGCTCGCGATGATCGCCGCCGCCAAGGCGCGTGGCGTCGACGTCGATTGCGATTGCTACCCTTATGCCGCGGGCTCGAACCCGCTGAAGAACATCCTGCCGCCCTGGGTGCAGGCCGGCGGCGTGGAAGCCATGATCGCGCGGTTGCGCGAGCCGCAGACCCGGCAAAGAATACGCGACGACGTTGCCCGCGACGGCCTGAACAATTGGGGCCGTATCCCGTCGTGGGACTGCGTGCAGATCTCGATCTCGCCGCACCTGCCGCACTGCGCCGGCCGCACCATCGCGTCGCTGGCCGCCGAGCGCGGCGCCGATCCGGTCGATACCTTGTGCGACTATCTCGCCGACGATGAGGGCGCGACCCGGGTGCTGGTGACCTCGATCTCCGAGGACGACATCCGCACCGTCGTCGCCTCGCCGCTGGCGCTGGTCGGCTCCGACGGCAATTGCGTCGCGCCCTACGGCGTCGTCGGCACGGGCATGCCGCATCCGCGCTTCTACGGCACCTTTCCGCGCATCCTGTCGCGCTACGTGCGCGAGCAGCACGTGCTGCCGCTGGCGCTTGCCATCCACAAGATGACCGGCGCCACGGCGCGCGCGCTCAAGCTCAAGGACCGCGGCCTGTTGCGCGAAGGCTTCTGCGCCGACGTGGTGATGTTCGATCCGGACGATTTTACCGATCGCGCGACCTATGCCGACCCGCACCGGTTTCCATCCGGGGCGCGCACCACCGTCATCGTCAACGGCACGGCGGTGGTCGAGAACGCGAGCCACACCGGCGCGCTGCCCGGCAAGGTGCTGCGGCGCGATGCGGCCGGCGCGGTCGCCTGAGTAGCCCGGATGAGCGAAGCGACATCCGGGAGCGGCGCCAGGCGGCGCGATCGTTCCCCGGATATCGCTGCGCTCATCCGGGCTATGAAAAGCCTAATTCCCCGAGGTCCGGTCGCGGCGCTCGGCTTCCCAGTGGCCCGAGCACTGCGCGGTCGACGAGCGGCCGTTCCAGGTGCCCGCGCCGTAGTCGCGCGACATGCGGCCGGTGCCGATCGCCTGCTGCGAGCCGGCGCCGACCATGACGCTGACATAGCCGCGCGGCGTCACCTGGCCGGACACGTTGAAGTTCGGATTGTCGTAAGAGATGCGGCCGTCCCGGATGCGCAGCGCATAACGGTAGCCGCGGTCGCAGGTGCCGGAATCGGTGATGATCGAAACACTCCAGTTACCATCGAACTGGGAAACGGACGGCGCCGGGGGGCGCGCCGCCGGCGCGCGCGTCGCCGCCGAAGCGCCGCAAAAGGGTATCGCCAGCACCGCGGCCGCAAGCAAAATGCGTTTCAGCATGGGCGTTTATTCCCTGTTTGCGGCGTTCCGCGACGGAACGCGTTCAGATCAGGTAGGCATCCTACGCCTCGATGACAATCTTCGGCGCCGGGCGGCTTACCCCGTGCAGACCGTCGCGCACGCGCGCTGCGATATCGCGATAGATTTGTGAATGCGGCGAGTCCGGTACGGTCGCCACGACCGGCATGCCGGAATCGGATTTTTCACGGATGGCGATATCCAGCGGCACCTCGCCGAGGAACGGCACGCCGAGGCGTTCGGCTTCACGGCGCGCGCCGCCGTGGCCGAAAATGTCGGAACGGGTGCCGCAATGCGGGCAGATGAAGGTCGACATGTTCTCGACGATGCCGAGCACCGGCACGTTGACGCGACGGAACATGGCGATGCCGCGCCGCGCGTCGATCAGCGCCAGATCCTGCGGCGTCGAGACGATCACCGCGCCCTTCAACGGCACCTGCTGCGCCATGGTGAGCTGCGCATCGCCGGTGCCGGGCGGCATGTCGACCACCATGACGTCGAGCGCGCCCCACTCCACTTCGCGCAGCATCTGGGTCAGCGCCGACATCACCATCGGCCCGCGCCAGATCATCGGCGTCTCTTCCTCGATCAAAAAACCGATCGACATCACCGGCATGCCGTGGCGCTCGATCGGTCTGAGACGATTGCCGCCGATGGTCTGCGGCTTCTCGCGGATCGCGAGCAGCTTCGGCATCGACGGCCCGTAGATATCGGCGTCGAGGATGCCGACCTTGAGGCCGAGGTCGCGCAGGCCGAGC
>JASHQO010000208.1 GCA_030039105.1 Xanthobacteraceae bacterium | reverse complement strand
TCTCGGTCTCCATCACGTCGCCGACTTTCAGGAAGGTGTTGGTGCCCTGGCCGACGCCGCCGCAGGTACCACAGCTAAAGAAGTCGCCGCTTTGCAGCGATAAAATATCGGAGGCGTATTCGATCTGCTCCTCGGGCGTGAAGATGAACTGCGAGGTGTTGCCGTTCTGCTTGACCTCGCCGTTCACGGTGAGCCGGATGAACAGCTTCGTGTGGTCGCGCACGAAGGCGCGCGGCACCAGGAACGGGCCGGTCGGCGCGAAATTGTCGTGGCTCTTGCCGTTGAGCCAGTCCGAGCGCAGGCCCGGGCGGTCGGCGCGAATCTGCAGGTCGCGGGCGGACACGTCGTTGGTCGTCATCCAGCCGGCGATATGATCGAGCGCGCGCTCGGCCTTGATGCGCTTGCCCGGCTTGGCGATGACGCAGGCGATCTCCGCCTCCCAATCGATCTTTTTCAGCCCGGTCGGGATCGCGATGTCGTCGTAGGCGCCGGCCAGCGTGCTCGGCGCTTTCAGAAACAGATAAGGCGCCGAAGTCGATTTCTCGCCGGTGAATTTCGGGCCTTCCTTCGGCGTCATGCCGGCGCGCAGCATCTCGTCGACGTGCTCCTGGAAATTCTGCGCGGCGTAGAGCATCTTGCCGGGCCGCCGCACCGGCGGCAGCACTTTGAGGTTCGACAGCTTCAGCGCGCCGGGCCGGCCCTGCTTGTCGATCCGGGCGACGTCTTCCTGCAGGGCGGCAAAGTTGGCGTCCCAGGCTTGCAGCAGGCCCTCGATGCTTTCGGTCGAGGTCAGCGCGCCGGCCGTCACGTTGCGCAGATCGATGACGTCGCTGTCGCCAAGCACGATAGCGGCGAAACTGCCGCCGCTGTGCCGCGCAAACATGCCGAGCTTGAAGGGGGTGCCGTTCATCTGTCGTGTCCTTGTATTTCAGGAAAAGTCGAGATTGCGAAGGGCAAAATCGGCGCGGTGCTTGCGGCAATAGCCTCTATCTTCTCGTCGGCAACCGCAAGGGCTGGTGGGACCGGCAGCCAAACCGGCTGAATCGGTCGAGAAGACGGCCCATCTGCATCTGCCTGACGTGGCTACCGCGCCGAGCGGCGGTCGAGCCTCCTGGGCTGGCGAGACGCAGCGGCTGGCGATTTCGCGAGATCGCGGGCGCAGTCGATGAACAACTCTGCGTGCGGGCTCAGCATCCGGTTCTTGAGCGTCACGATGCCGGTCGGCCGCGGTGGCGTCGGCAATTCGATCGGCAGAACCTTGAGCGGCAGGCGCCGTCCGAAGCGGGCCATCGAACTCGAAAGCGCCGTGACGAAACCTTCCGACGCCGCAAGCCGTTCGTGGAGCGGAAGTGAGAACGTCTCAACGCGCCGACGCGGCGGTTCAACGCCGGCGGCGCGAAATCCCTGCGTCAAATGCGTGTCAAAGTTCGAGCCGCGCGGCGGTAAAACCCAGGGTTCGTTCATGAGGTCGGCGAGCGTGACATTGCGCCGCCGCGCCCATTTGCTGTTCCGACCCACCATCACGACGAACCGTTCGTCAAACAGGATCTCCACGGCGGTGTCGTCTTCAGGGTCCAGCCCGATCATCGGGCCGATCACGATCTCGACGCGACGCTCGCGCAGATATGTGTGCAGCAACACCGCGTCGCCCGGCATGACTTCAAAGCAGACTTTCGGATATTGCCGCGACAATCGGGCCACGACTGCCATCACGAATCCGGCGGCCAACGGCTCGAGGCAGCCGATTTTCAGTTCGCCGACGGTCGGATCGGCGAGGAACTGGAGCTCATTGACGCCCTGGCGGAGGTCGTCGAAGGCCGCCATGCCCCACCTGATTACGGCCTGCCCATAGCGCGTGGGCTCGACGCCTTGCGGGCTGCGGTTGAGCAACCGGAAGCCGAGCGCGTGCTCAAGCTCGGACATCGCCTTCGAGATGACCGGTTGGGAGACCGCGAGTTCGACTGCGGCGCGCCCCATGCTGCCGGTCTTGGCGACGGTGAGAAAGATGTGCAGATCGCGCAGCCTGATCCGGCGGCCGATCCGGTCAGCCCACGCCACGGCAGCCTCCTAGACGAACGGCTATGACCTTATGTCGAGTTAGAATTACGCGACTATGAGGCGTCGTGCTAGGGGGTTGCCTGGCGCGAGGATCGAATGACCGGGCGAACGGATAGGAGGCACGCATGGTGAGGAAGCGCGAATTTCTCCTGGCTCTAGCGTCGACCTTCGCGATCAACGCGGTATTGCCGGCTGCCGCGCAGGATTATCCATCGCGACCGATTACGATCGTGGTCCCGTTCCCGGCCGGCGGTCCAACCGATACGGTCGGGCGCATCGTGGCCGAGCGGATGCGGGCCTCGCTCGGACAGCCCGTGATCATCGAGAACGTGGGCGGCGCCGGCGGCAGCATCGGCATCGGCCGCGTCGCTCGTGCGGAGCCGGATGGTTACACGATCGCGCTCGGCATCTGGAGCACGCAGGTCGTGAACGCGGCGATCTACTCGCTGTCCTACGACGTGGTGAAAGACTTCGAGCCAATCGCCTTGCTGGCAAGCTCGCCTATGATGATTGCCGGAAGGAAGTCCTTGCCGGCAAACGATCTGAAGGAGCTGATCGACTGGCTTAAGGCCAATCCGGACAAGACGACGCAAGGAACCGCCGGCGTCGGTAGTCCGGAGCATGTCGCCGGCGTACTGTTCCAGCATCTCACCGGCACCCGATACCAGTTCGTGCATTATCGTGGTGCCGCTCCGGCCATGCAGGATCTGATAGCTGGTCATATCGACTCCTCGATTACGTCGTCGGCGCTTGTCCTGCCGCAGCTACCCGCCGGTAGCATCAAGGCTTACGCGGTCACGACCGAAAGCCGCTTGCCATCGGCGCCCGCTATCCCCACCACCAACGAGGCCGGGCTCAAAGGCTTTCAGCTCTCGGTCTGGCTCGGCTTTTTCGCCCCCAACGGCACACCGAAGCCGATCGTCGAGAAGCTGAATGCGGCCGCCGTGGAAGCTCTGGCCGTGCCCGAAGTGCGCACCCGCTTCGCCGATCTCGGACTCGAACTTTTTCCGCGCGAACAGGAGACGCCCGCGGCGCTCGGCGCGCTACAGAAGTCCGATATCGAGAAATGGTGGCCGATCATCAA
>JASHQO010000207.1 GCA_030039105.1 Xanthobacteraceae bacterium | reverse complement strand
GCCGTGCCGCTGAGCGCGTTCAGCCCGTTGCTGCCGTTGAGGCTCATGGTGCTGTCGGTGATCGTGGCGTTGACCGCTCCGCTGGCGGTGCCATCGATGCGCATGCCGCCGCCGACATTGTTGTCCGCGTGGGCGTGTTCGACGGCAAGGTCCACCGTGCCGCCGGTAGGCTTGGCGGAAATCCCGGCGCCATTGTTGTTGCTGGTCGTTTCTTGAATTTTGACGCTCACGGTGCCGGTCGAGAAGATACCGATCCCCGTGGTGGCAAACCCGAAAACAGCGCATTTCTCGATGACCACTCGTCCCGCCGTCAGGACGTTGATGCCAGTGGTGCCGGTGGTGCCACCCGAGTTGAGCAGCCCGTTGAACCGCAGGTTCCGCAAAATGACCACGTCGGTAGGTCCGGCCGCAATCGTGATCCCGGGCGTGCCCGAAACCATGGTCGAGGCGACGATGCCGCCGCCGCCGTCAAGGGTGATTGCCTTGTTGATGGTCACTCCGCCGAAGCCGCCAGGATCGAGCGCGTCGATCTCGCCGCCGGCCGGGGTCTGGGTGAGCGCGCCCGACCAGGTCTTGCATGGTGCGGTGCGGGTGCACGGATTGTTGTCGTCGCCAACGCCGGAGACCCAGCTCCGCTGCGCGTGCGCCGGAGTGGTCGCCACGCCGGCCGCCAAGAGCGCGCCGAGGAGCCACGAAAGGAGATTTGCCCTGTTTGAGGTGCGGATGGTCAATCAAACCTCCAGGTGCTGAAGATTCTCAACAGTAGCACGACCTCTTGGTGCGGGGCAAAGCGCACGATCGTGTATCCGCCGGCCTGTTCACGAAACAACGGCCGCTGCGGCGGTTGACGCTGCAGCGGCCTGCACTCGGCTCATGAAGGTTATAAAGGCTTATGGCTTACTGGAATGTCGCCGTGCCCGGCGCGCTGCCGGTCGGGCCGGTGACCTGATTGTTCTTGAAGCTCAGCAATGTTGCCGAGCCGACGATGGCCCACGCATTGCCGGCGTTGTATGATAAGATTGAATCGCCGACGGTAATGGTCACGGTTCCGCCGTTGGAGTTGCTGGCCGAGACGCCGATCGCGGCGTTTTCGCCGAAGACTGTCCGTTGCACGTCGACTGCGACATTGCCGCTTGATCCGCTGAGCACGTTCAGCCCGTCAGCACCATTGAGGCTGGACGAACTATCGGCGATCGACACCATGCTCGGTCCGCCACCGGTGCCGTCGACCCTGATGCCGCCATTGACGTTATTGTCGGCAGAGGTGTGCCGAATCTGGGCTTGCACCGCATTGCCGCCGGTGGGCTTGATGGAAATGCCGCCGGCATTGTTGTTGACGTTCGTATCCTGAATCTTGACGAACGTCGTGGTGGAGGCGGTGCTCGGCGCGACAAGGATGCCGGTGCTGCCGAAACCGAAGACGTCGCACTTCTCGATGACGACCCTGGCCGCGTTGCTGATGTTGACGCCGGTGGTGCCTGCAGTGCCACTGTTGATGAGCCCGTTGAACCGAATATTGCGCAGGATGACGACGGAACCGGGCGCGGCAATCGTCATTCCAGGCGTGCCCTGGACCAGGGCCGAGGCGACTATGCCGCCGCCGCCGTCGAGCGTGATCGACTTGGTGATGGTCAGAGCGCCGAAGCCGCCTGGATCGAGTGCATCGATCTCGCCGCCCGTCAGGGTCTTGGCAATCGCGCCGGCCCAGGTCTTGCACGGCGCGGTGCGGCTGCATGGATTGGCATCGTCACCAACGCCGGAGACCCAGGTCCGGGTCGCCTGCGCGTGTGCCGGTGTGATCGCCGCCCCGGCGACGAACAGAGCGCCGAGCAGCCACGAAAGCAAAGTGACTTTTTTTGGAGTAGACATGGACAAATGCTCCTTTCAGTCAGGTGCTGAACATTGCAATCTTATCACAACTTAACGACGTATTATCCCGAAATGAAGTCGCGGAGGGCGGCTCTTTTGAGTCGTACAATTGGAATAACTGCAAAGAGCATTGCATCGTGACGGCGCGAGACGCTACCAACACCAGGATACGTTTTTTATTGCAATGGCGCGGCTTAATGGCGCGTCAGGCCGAAAATGGAGTGGCGGAATACCTCATGGAGTCAAAAAAGTGACGCTGAGAAATTTGGAAATTGAAAGTTGTGGGATGGCACAACTTCTGGATTAGGGCTTGAGCGCAAGCAAATCCTTCAGATTCTGCGGCATCGCCTGCCAAAGCCGCTGCTGTCCCGATTTGCTGACGTCTTTTCGCCAGGCCGCTTCATCGCCGGTGACGTAGTTCGCCTTGACCGCGGCGACGTCGGTGGCCAGATACCGACCGAGCGCGGGATGCTCAGGAGCTAAAATCGTCAGAACCTGGCGCGCCATGTCGGCGGTCGCATCCGGCGGCTGGGCAAGCCAGTGCACCTTCAAGCCGGATTTGGCATCGGCGGCGACGGCCAGCCAGTCTGCGATCCACGGAATGAAATAGCCCTCGCACAGCGCAATGATCTGACTTTCGCTGTCGATACCGTCCGGCGCGCCGAAGCGTCGATTGAGCAAGCTTGCCATCGACGCGGCCGCGGGCCGCGGATCGCGCACACGGACGAAGACCTCGCGGAAGCCGCCGTCCCGTACTGCCTTGAGATTGAAGGGTGCGGCGCCGAAGTGGTCGTGCAACACTGCGCCGCCGGGCGAAAAGCAATTCAGCCAGCGTGGTACGAGATAATAGCTCGGGATTTGCCCGCAGCTCACCCGCATCAGCGGTGCATCGAGCGCGCTGGCGAGCGTCTGCGTCAGCGAGGCGCTGGCCGAGCGCGGCATGGAGGCGATGAGAAGCGCGGGGATGCCGCGCGCCTTGGCCGCCTGCTGATGGCGCTGCCGCTCCACCGAGTCGCGCGCGTGCTCGGAAAAGATCCGGTCGCCGCCGTCCGAGGGCAGCGTGCCGGAGCGATCGAAGTGATGAGCGGCTTTCTCCGGCTCGCCGATATGGGCGTAGAGCAGGCCCAGGTGATAATCGAGCGCCTCGCCCCAATAGCGCTCGCCGAGCACGAACCGCGCCTCCACCCCGATCGTGTCGAAAATTGTTTGGTTACCGGCACGATTACCGTGTTGCTGTTGCGTCGCCAATACGTCGGCAATGATCTTGCGGATTTGGGCAAGATGCCGATCGTTCATCAGATGGGGCGGCGGAAGGCGAAGCTCTAGCATCTATAAGTCCATACCGGTATGCGATATTCCATTCAGTTTGACAGCGTCAAGCAACGCTCGGCCGGGGCGACTTGCCGGCGTTGCCGTTGACGCGCGGAAAGTTGATTGTGTAGGGCTGGCGGCTGATGCTCGCGTCCGGCCGTTGCTGATCCGGCGGTTGCCGGCGTCTGGAGAAGCAGATGACACTCGGTAGTGACGTCGCGCATGGGGGCGCTTCCGATCCAAGGCCGAAGCTGAAAATTCTCTGCGTCGGCACCGGCCGCGACGGCACGCAGTCGCTCAACCACATGATCGAGTACATCTTTGCCGGCATGGGCGACGGCCGGCATTCGATGCACGAATACTGTTGCCGCGAATTCTATCGGGCGTTCTGCGAACTCAAGGAGACCGGCGACCCCGCTCATGCCGACATGATCGCACGGATGATCGCCGACTGTCCTCATGACAGCATCGTCGGCAACGGTTATGCCGCGATCTTGCCCGAGTTCGCCGCGCATTACGGACGCGGCCTCAAGCTCGTACACCTTCATCGCGATCGCGACGCTTGCATCGACAGCCTGATGACGAATTGCGCGCTGTTTCCGATTGCATATGGCTATTATTCGTCGAGCCCCGAGGCGGCCGTCAAGCGCATGGCCGCCTTCCACTTCGGCGAGATGTCGCGGGCCGAATGGGACCGGTTGCCGATCGCCGACAAGTTCGCCTGGTACTACGACAAGACCCACGCGCTGATCCGCCAGCACGCCGCGCTGTTCGATGCGCATATCGAGATCGCTACCGAAAGCCTCGACGACGAGGCCTGCCGCCGCGCCATTGCCGACTTCGTCGGTGGCGATCGGACCATACCGCCGAAGACGCATCTCAACGCCTCGGTGATCGACATCGCCGCATTCGCGAAGCAGTACCAGTTCAAAATGCATTGGCTGATGGGGCGGTTGAACATGGAGGAATTGGCAAAGGACGACGTCTATGCGTTGAACTATTTCCTCGACAAATACATTGCCTGGACCGGCTATCAGATCACCGGCGCGCCGCAGCTTGGCGGCACTGCGCCGCCGCAGGCGCGGGAGATTGCCGCCGATCTGGAACGTGCCGCCAAAATTCTCGAAGCAGGACTGCGCGAGGTCGACGGTCTCTACAAGCTGGTGCGCAACCGCAACAAAGACGACGACTGATGCCCGCCGGCGCGGCGCCTTGCATCGATCCTGCAATGCGGCTACCACCCAGGCGCGACCAACGCCTGACGGAGCCGACGTGAACCACCGCAAGATTCTGATCATGGGCCTGCCGGGCGCCGGCAAGACAACGCTGGCCAACGCGCTGGCGCCGCTGCTCAACGCCGTCGTGTTCAACGCCGATGCGGTGCGTGCCAACCTCTCGCGCGACCTCGGTTTTTCTCACGACGACCGTGTCGAGCACGCCCGCCGCATGGGCTGGATGTGCGATCGCGTGGTCGAAGCCGGCGGCACCGTGATCGCGGATTTCATCTGCCCCACCGAGGAGACGCGCGCCGCGTTCGGCGAGGCCTTCACCATCTGGCTCGACCGCATCGAGCAAGGCCGTTTCGCCGACACCAACAAGATGTTCGTGCCGCCGGCAGAATTCGAACTGCGGGTCGCCGCCGAGGGCGCACCGCAATACTGGGCCGAACAGGCCTTGGCGCTGCTCCGCCCGCCATTCGATCCGCAAAAGCCGACGGCGCTGTTCATCGGCCGCTATCAGCCGTTTCACGGAGGCCACCAGCGCCTGATCGAAGAGGGTTTGCGCCGGGTCGGCCAGGTCTGCATCGCGGTGCGCAACACCCACGGCACCGACGCCAAGAATCCGTTGCCGTTCTTCGCCGTCAAGCAACGCATCGAAACGGCGTTGTCGGCCTATGCCGGACGCTTCGTGGTAGTGCCGCTGCCCAATATCACCAACGTCTTCTACGGCCGCGACGTCGGCTACAACGTCGAGCGCATCGTGCTCGACGAAGCGACCGAGGCGATCTCCGCGACCAGGCTTCGCGGCCTGAGCGCCGCGCCCAGCGCGCGCTAAAGCATGATCCCGAAAAAGCCGGGCCTCGGACTTGATCCAAGCGTGGCAACCGGTTTTCGGAAAAGATCATGCGCAAGCAAAAGGCTGGAGCGGGATGACGATGCGACCAAAACTCATCCCGCTCTAGGCGCTTTTTCGCCGCGGCAGTAATGTCGCCCTGATGACCACGGCTGGCATCGTCATCGTCGCACGCAACCGGTTCGAGCGCCTGTTCGACGCGCTCATCGATCCGACGTGCCGCGAGCGCGCCATGCTGCTGGTGCTTGCCGGCTACTTGGCGACCTGGTCGCTCTATGCCGCCGTCGCCAAGAGCAGCCAGGACATTCACACCGACATGGGCGAGATGGTGGCGTGGGCGCACGACGCCGGCCTCGGTACGCCCAAACATCCGCCGCTTGCGGCCTGGCTGGTGCGGGCCTGGTTCGCGGTGTTGCCGCGGCAGGATTGGGCCTACTACGCGTTCGCCGTCCTGCTGGCGACGGTCGCGCTTTGGATCGCGTGGCGGCTTGCCGGCCGCTACTTGCCGCCGGACAAACGGGTAGTCGGCATCGCGCTTTTGACTCTGGTGCCGTTCTATAATTTTCACGCCATCAAGTTCAACGCCAACACCGTGCTGACGCCGCTGTGGGCGCTGACGACGTGGTGGTTCTTGCGTTCGTTGGAGACCCGCCGCCTCGGATGGGGGGTGTTGACCGGGATCGCGGCTGCGGCGGCGATGCTCGGCAAATATTGGTCGGTTACGCTGCTCGCGGGCTTAAGCCTTGCCGCGCTCCGCGATCCGCGCCGTGACGCTTATTTCAGTTCGCCGGCGCCTTACGTGACGCTCGCGGTCGGCACGATCGTGCTGACGCCGCACATCGACTGGCTGATCGCGCACCAGTTTGCGCCGTTCGACTACGCGGTGCAGGCGCATCCGGCGACCTTCCTCAGCGCCGCGATTTCGGCAATCTATTTCACCGTTGCCGCTCTTTGTTATATCGCCGGCCCGTTGATCTTGACCCTGCTCGCGGCGCGGCCGGGGCGGGCGGCCATCGCCGACGCGCTATGGCCGACGGATCCGGAGCGGCAAACGCTGGTTGTCGCCTTTGCCGCGCCGTTTGCGTTCGCCATCCTGATTGCGCTGGCGTTGACCGTCGAAATCGATTCGCTGTGGGCCGTCTCGATGATGACACTGCTGCCGGTCGTGCTTTTGTCGTCGCCGCTTGTAGCCTTCTCGCGCCGTGCGGCGACCGGCGTCGTGACGCTCGCCGTGGTGTTTCCGTTGCTCGCTCTGGCGAGCGCGCCGCTCTCGGCGATCTACGACCAGCGCAAGGGTGTGCCCAATTACGCCGGCGATTATCGGCTCGTGGCGCAGGCGGTCGAGCGGACCTGGCGAGCCAATACCGACCGGCCCTTGCGCATCGTCGGCAGCGTCAATTTCGTCAATGGCATCGTGTTCTATTTTGCCGACCAGCCGGCGACTTACGACATCGACACGCCGGCGCGCACCCCATGGGTGAGCGATGACCGCATCCGGCGCGAGGGCATGGCGATGGTCTGTCCCGAGCCGGAGCCGTTTTGCATGCGGGCGCTGGCGCCTTACGCCGCGCGCTATCACGCCGTCGGCGACGAGCACATCGTCGTATCGCGCCGCTATCTCGGCATCGCCGGCAGGCCGCAGCGCTACGAGATCGTAATCATTTTACCGCAACAATCATGAGCGCACCCCCGGCAAAATTTTAGGAAGCGTTAACCTTGCTGCGGCGACCGGTCTTTTTTATCCCGTCGAATAGGGGCGCCAACGGGGAGGGAGCGGTGCAGTCTCACGGTCGCGAAGCTGCCGGCGCCCCGGGGCGTGCGCAGTGCCTGGCGCCGCTCGATGTCTTCGTGATCGCCGGCGGTCTCGGCACCCGCACCGGGTCGGTGCTGGGCAATACGCCGAAGCTGTTGGCGCCGATCGCTGGCAAACCCTACCTGACTTATCTGTTGGACCGGCTGCGGCGCTTTGGGGCAAAGCGCATCGTGCTTGGGCTCGGGCATCGCGCCGAGGCGGTGCTCGATTTTCTCGACCGCAATGCTCACGCCTATGCCGGTCTCGACGTCGCGACCGTGGTCGAGCCGCAACCGCTTGGCACCGCCGGCGCTATCCGTTTTGCGAGACCGCACCTGCGCAGCGATCCGGTGCTGATCATGAATGGCGACAGCTTTGCCGACGCCGATCTGTGCGCTTTCCTCGACCATCACCGGCGCGCCGGAGCAAAAGCGACGTTGTTGTGCGTCGAGGTCGACGACGCCGGCCGCTACGGTCGTGTCGATATCGATGACAAGGGCCGCATCCACGGCTTCATCGAGAAGGATAGGGACTTCCATGGCGCGAGCGCGGTCAGCGCCGGCGTCTATTTGTTCTCGGCGGCCCTGCTCGAGGAGATCGCAGCAGGCCAAGCCGCCTCGCTCGAGCGCGAGGTATTCGGCAACGCGCCGCCCGGCGCGTTCGCCGCGTTCGCCGGGCGATTTGCCTTTGTCGACATCGGCACGCCGGACTCGCTCAGGGTCGCCGAGCGTGTGATCGGCGGCGAGGCCGGGAGGCGGCCGGCATGATCATCAGCCGCACACCATTTCGCATCTCGCTGTTCGGCGGCGGCACCGACTATCCGACCTGGTTCCGCGAGCACGGTGGCTCGGTGATCGGCACCGCGATCGACAAATATTGCTACATCAGCGTGCGCCACTTGCCGCCGTTCTTCGAACACAAGTCGAAGATCGTCTATTCGCGCGTCGAGCTGGTCAAGGACGCGTCCGAGATCGAGCATCCGGCGGTGCGCGGCATTCTCGCCGACATGGGCGTCACCGAGGGCCTGGAAATCCATCACGACGCCGATCTGCCGGCGCGCTCCGGCCTGGGCTCGAGCAGCTCGTTCACCGTCGGCCTCGTCAATGCGCTCCACGCTCTGAAAGCACGAATGGTGTCCAAGCGCGATCTCGGCCGCGAAGCGATCCGCATCGAGCAGGACGTGCTGAAGGAAGACGTCGGCTGCCAGGACCAGATTTGGGCGGCCTACGGCGGCTTCAACCGCATCGACTTCCATCCCGACGGCAGCTTCTCGGTGGCGCCGTTCATCCTGCCGGCCGCGCGGCGCGCCGAGCTTTCGCAGTCGCTGATGCTGTTCTTCACCGGCTTCTCGCGGTTCGCGTCGGATTTCGCCGGTGACCAGATCAAGAACATGAACAGCCGCAAGAACCAGTTGCGCATGATCCGCAGCATGGTCGACAGCGCTGCCGACATCCTGCTCGATCCAAAGGCGCCGCTGCGCGAGCTCGGCGAGCTCCTGCATCAGTCGTGGCTGATCAAGCGCGAATTGGCCGCGAGCGTCTCCAATTCTCAGATCGACGAGATCTACGAGGCCGGCCGCGACGCCGGCGCGATCGGCGGCAAGCTCCTGGGCGCCGGTGGCGGCGGCTTCATGGTGCTTCTGGTCGATCCGGAACGGCGCAGCCAGGTCCGCGAGCGCCTGAAGAAGCTGGTCCATGTCAACGTCGGTTTCGACAATGACGGCAGCAAAATCGTCATTTATCAACCGGACGAGCTCTGAGCGCGGCCGGTCGGTTTACCAACGGTTAATTCGGGCACTCGTCCGCTCCGCTCGGCGCTGAAAGAAATATCAACGTTCTTGGCGTATTTAGCTAAAAGTTGACTGCTGGTGGAGTGCGTACCATGTCGGCGGAGCTGGCGCAGGCCGACGACCTCATCTTTGTCGAAGCGCGTCGCGACTCGCGCATCATCGTCAATATTCCCGCGCAATTCGCGTTGTCGGATCGGCGCAACAGGCGCGGCGAGCGCCGGGTCTTCCGGTGCCGTGCCGTCTACCTGTCGGCGCGCGCCGTCGGCTTTGTCTCCCCCGTCAAGGTCAAGGTGGGCGAACGGGTCCTCGCGCATATCGAGCGCCTCGGCAAAGTCGAAGGCGCCGTGGGGTGCCTGCTCGAAGGCGGCTTCGTGATGAACATTTTGGCGAGCCCAAAGGAGTGCGACAAGCTGGTCGACAAGATCGAGTGGCTGGAGAAGCACAAAAACCATGACGTACCGGACCGACGCGCCGATGTGCGCAGCGTGCCGACCGACCTCTATTCGCGCGTGACGTTGCCCGACGGCAGCAACGAGACCTGCCTTGTTCTCAACGTCTCGGCGTCCGGAATTGCGCTGTCGGCGGAAACGATACCCGAGATCGGGACGGTCTTGGTCATCGGCAAGATCGTCAGCCACGTGGTGCGCCAATTCGACGGCGGCTTCGCGGCGCAATTCATCAACCGGCAAAGCGGAGCGAGCGCAAAGCGCGCCTGACGGGCCAGCTTATGCGCCGCGCGTGCAGTCGCGCTTGCTGCTCAGAACGTGATGGTGCCGCTCAGCAGCTTTGCGGCGGAATTTTCGGCCGAGTTTGACATTGATCGTTCCGCGGCGGCGATCTGGCCCGACGCAAGGCCCGTGTCCGTGTCCGTGGGTGCCAGCGCGGCCATTGGCCCTGTCGTTGTGCCGTCGGTCGCCCTCAACAGGACCTTCAGCCGCTCGATCCGGGAGCGCACGTCGCGAACTTCCGCATGACTTTCATTGAGGCGGCGAGATAAACGAATATTTTCAGCGAGGATCAAATCGAGAGAAGTCTGAAGCGATTGGTTTTCGTTTCTGATGATGACGAGATCCTCACGGGCCGCCTCGAGCGCGTTCTCCAGTTCGGCGACCCGCGCCTTCAGGGTCGCCGTAGGCGCGGCCGCCATGCTCTGGTCCGGTAGACCTGCCGTCATCCGGCTACCTCGTTGATTCGGCAGCAGGCAGTATGCGCTGTTTGTTTGCTTAGCAGGCGCACAAAGCTGCCGCTATTCACAGGTGCTGGCGGCAAAGAAAAGCCGCGAAGCCGTTTTCATTTGTCAGGAAATTCCTGACTGACGCGCGGGTGCGAGTGAACGATACGGGGCAAATTCCAACTCTCGCCGGCTCGATTAACTCTGCATTCAGCATCGCGGGTGCATGGTAGCTTGTTTATTTGGAATGATAATTTGCACTGTCAAAGGTGCGAATTGGCCCCGTGCGTCCTGGAGACGGGCATCATGCAATTCAGCGGTTCCCTGATCGCCAAGTTGGAAGACGCGATCCAGGGCGGCTCCAGAGACAAGCGCGTCGAGACCCTGCGCCGTGTCACCGATCTGTTTCTCAACGATGCCGATAGACTCAACGAGCAGCAGATCGAAATATTCGACTATGTCTTGGGCTGTCTGATCAGCAAGATCGAGGGAAAAGCGCTTGCCGAGCTCAGTCGGCGGCTCGGGCTGGTCCAAAACGCACCGACGGACGTGGTGCAACGGCTCGCCCGCAACGACGATACGGTCGTCGCGGAACCGATATTGACTCAATCGCCGCGTCTGAGCAGCAAGGACCTTGTCGAGATTGCCAATACAAAATCGCAGCCCCATTTGCTGGCGATTTCCGGTCGGAAGCGCCTCGATGTGTCAGTCACCGACGCCTTGTTGAACCGCGGCAATCGGCAGGTCGTCCGCCGGATCGCCGGCAACGCCGGCGCGGAGTTTTCCGAGGCGGGTTTTGCGACGCTGGTCCAGCGCTCGGAACAGGACGAACACCTGGCCGAGAAAGTCGGGCTGCGGCTCGACGTTCCGCTCCGGCTGCTCCGTCAGCTTCTGCTACGCGCCAGCGAAGCGGTCAGGTCGCGTCTGCTCGCCGTCGCCGGGCCGGAGGTCCGCGACCAGATCCAACGTGTGCTGGCCAGCGTTGTTGGGGATATCGCTTCTGAAGCGAGCATCAATCTCGAGCTGGAATACGCTCACGCCAAGCAGTCGCTTCTTGAAATGCATGGCAGGGGACAACTCAACGAAACGGCGCTGCTGGAATTCGCCCGAGCGAAGAAATTCGCGGAGGTCACCGCCGGGCTGGAATGGCTCACCGTCCGCGCCATCCTGAACGGTCGGTCCGTCGGTTCGGCCATTTCCGATCACGATCTCGAACAGGCGAAGGCGGACTACGCCAAGCTGGCGCAAAGCAGCGCGCAACGGGTGCTTCGATTTTGGCAGGTCCGTCGGACGGCCAGCGTCGGCAATGCTGCCAGA
>JASHQO010000206.1 GCA_030039105.1 Xanthobacteraceae bacterium | reverse complement strand
ATGGTGCTCGGCGACGACAGCGGCTTTTCCGATCCGTCCTTCATCCCGGCAGTCAGCGACATCGCCCAGGGCGCCATGAACCGCAGCGCCTGGGCCATCGGCAAGCCCGGATCGACGACCTATAAGATCAACGAGATGTACAAGGCCAAGACCGGCCGCGATCTCGACGACACCAGCGCGCGCGACATGCAGAGCTTCTTCGCGCTGGCCGACGCCATCAACCGCGCCGGGTCGACCGACCCGGAGAAAATCCGCGATGCGCTGACCAAGACCGATCTCAAGCCCAACCAGTTGATGATGGGCTATCAGGGGGTCAAGTTCGACGACACCGGGCAGAACATCCTGGCGGCGACTTATCTGATTCAGCTTCACGGCAAGCAATACGAGCTGGTCTGGCCCGACGCGGCCGCCGAAGCCAAGCTGCAATGGCCGATGAGCGGCTGGACGCAATGACGGTCGCGCCACAAGGCTAGGCGAAGCGAGACCGAACTCTCCGAGCGAAGCCCGCCATGGTGGCTGTGCAAGTGATCGTCGGTGGCCTCCTGCTCGGAGCCATCTATGCGTTGTTCTCCTCGGGCCTCACGCTGATCTGGGGCATGATGAATTTCATCAACTTCGCCCACGGCGAATTCGTCATGCTCGGCATGTATGTGGCGCTGCTCGTTGTGGTCTATATCGGCGGCGGGCCGGCGATCTTCGGCATTGCCGCCGCCGTCGCCCTCGCCGTGCTCGGCATCGCCATCTATTTCTCGCTGATCCGTCACGTCATCCGCGGCCCGATGCTGGCGCAAATCCTTTCCACATTCGGGCTGGCGCTGCTGCTGCGCTACACCGCATTCTGGATCTTTTCGGCAAACTTCGTGTCGTTGCCGGCGAACGCGCTGTCCGGCACCGTCAGTCTCGCCGGCGTCTATCTGCCGGTGGCGCAACTCGTCGCCGGCATCGTCGCGATCGTGCTGACGATCGGGCTGCATCTTCTGCTCACCCGCACCGCGGTCGGCAGCAAGCTCCTGGCCGTCGCCGAGGACCGCACCGCGGCGATGCTGATGGGCATCCGGCCCGACCGCATGCAGGCCCTGGCCTGGGGGTTGTCCGCCGGCGCGGCCGGGATCGCCGGCGCGCTGATGGCGATCGCCTATCCGTGGTCGCCGTCGGTCGGCGAGACGTTCGTGCTGATCGCTTTCGTGGTGGTGGCGCTCGGCGGCTTCGGCAGCGTGCTCGGCTCGCTCTATGCCGGACTCATCACCGGCCTCATTCAGGCGGTTTCCGCGTTCTGGCTCGGCGCCATCTATAAGGACATCGTCGTCTACGGCTTGTTCGTCGCGTTGTTGTGGCTGCGCCCGCAAGGCCTGATGGGGAAAGCGTGAAAAGCTCTTTCCCTCCCTATCTGCGCATCGTCTTGCTGGCAGCCGCGCTGCTGGCGTTTCCGCTTGTCTTCACGGGCGCGTTCTATCGCGATATCGGCGTCACCTTCCTGCTGGCGGCGATCTCGGCGTCGGCGTGGAACATCGTCGGCGGCTATGCCGGCCAGGTTTCGGTCGGTCACAGCATGTTCTTCGGCGTCGGCGCCTATGCGCCGCTGTTGCTCTACACCCTGTTCGGCTGGCCGCCGATCGCCGGCATTCCGCTCGGCATCGCGATCGCGATCGCGCTCGCCATCGTCATCGGCATGCCGACGTTCCGCCTCACCGGACATTACTTCAGCATGGCCACCATCGCGGTCGCCGAGCTGATCCGCATCTTCGTCGGCACCTGGGATTTCGTCGGCGCCGCCATCGGCCTGCAGGGCCCGGCACGGGCGCGCGGCTGGTGGGACCTGACGTTCCGCAGCGAATTGCCGTACTACTATATTTTCCTCGCCGTGCTCGGCATCGTGCTGGCGACGACCGCTTTCATCGAGCGGCGCCGCTTCGGCTTCTATCTGCGTGCCGTCAAGGCGAGCGAGCGTGCCGCGCGTTCGCTCGGCGTGTCGGTGCGCCGGACCAAGCTGCAGGCGCTGGCGCTCAGCGCCGCCTTCACCTCGGTCGCGGGCTCGCTCTACGCCGCCAAGACCGGATTCATCGATCCGGATTCCGGCTTCGGCATTCTGGTCTCGGTGCAGATGCTGATCGTCGCCGCGCTCGGCGGCGCCGGCATGCTGTTCGGGCCGCTCCTTGGCGCCGCGATCCTGATTCCGCTGCAGACCGCGACCAATACATGGTTCGGCGGCGGCGGCTCGGGCCTCACTTACATCCTCTATGGCGGCATTATCGTGCTGATCGCGCGGTTCGAGCCCGGCGGGTTGTTGGAGCTGTGGCATCGCATCAGGCCGCGATGGTCGAGGCGCGCCCATGCTGCTTGAGGCCAAGAACGTCTCGAAGGCTTTCGGCAGCTTCCTCGCGGTGTCGGGCGCCGACCTCACCGTGGACGAGGGCGAGATCATCGGCCTGATCGGTCCGAACGGCGCCGGCAAGTCGACGTTCTTCAATTGCCTCGCCGGCGACACGCTGCCGACCACCGGCCGCGTCGTGTTCGACGGCAAGGATGTGACCCGCGCTTCTCCGGAGGCTCATGCCCGCGCCGGAATCGGCCGCACCTTCCAGGTCCCGGCGACCTTCGAGGACATGACGGTGCTGGAGAACGTCATGGTCGGCGCGTTCCTGCGCCATCCGCACCGCAACGACGCGCGCGATCACGCCCGCCGCATTGTCGAGCTCACCGGCTTGCGGCCCGACCAGTCCGGACGATCGCTCGGCACGCCGGGACGGAAGCGTCTCGGCATCGCCCAGGTGCTAGCCACCGAGCCGCGCCTGCTGCTGCTCGATGAATCGCTCGCCGGCCTCACCCCGACCGAAGTGCAGGAAGCGATCGCGCTGGTGCGGCGCGTCCACCAGACCGGCGTCACCATCGTCATCGTCGAGCATATCATGGACGTGATCATGACGCTGACCAAGCGCGTGCTGGTCTTCAACCAGGGCCACGTCATCGCCAGCGGCACGCCGGAGCAGGTGGTCCGGCAGGACGCCGTGATCGAGGCTTATCTCGGCCGCGCCCACCGCCGGCCGCCGCCCGGTTCTCCGCCGCAGGCGGGGGCGAGTTGAGGAGAGGCCGTGAGCGACTTGGTCGTCGAGCATCTCGAAGTGCGCTACGGCGATCTGGTCGGCGTCGCCGATATCTCGCTCAAGGTGCGGGCCGGCCAGGTGGTGGCGCTGCTCGGCTCCAACGGCGCCGGCAAGACCACGACGTTGAACGCCATTGCCGGCGTGGTGCGCCCGCGCGGCAAGGTCGAGTGGCGCGGCGAACAAATCGCCGGCCAACCGGCTTACGCCATCGTCAGCAAGGGCCTGGCGCTGTCGCCGGAAGGCTGGCGCCTGTTCGTGGCGCAGACCGTCGAGCAGAACTTGCGGCTCGGCGCCACTGCGCTCGCCGACCGCGCCCGGGCCGCGGCCTTGTTCGAGCGCGTCTACGCCCTGTTTCCCCGGCTCGCCGAACGGCGCCGGCAGCTTGCCGGCACGCTGTCGGGCGGCGAGCGGCAAATGCTCGCGCTCGGCCGCGCGCTGATGAGCGAGCCGCAGCTCCTCATGCTCGACGAGCCGAGCCTCGGCTTGGCGCCGGCGGTGGTCGAGGCGCTTTACGACACGCTCGCCGAGCTGCACCGGCAGGGACTGACCTTGCTGCTTGCCGAACAGTCGATCCTGCTCGCGCTCGGTATCGCCGACTATGCCTACGTGCTGCAGACCGGGCGCATCGCGCTCGAAGGTCCGGCTGCCGATCTGCAAAAGAACGAGCAGGTGCGGGAGATTTATCTCGGCATCGCCACCCGCGCCGCGGCGCCGTAGCCGTATGCCGAGCAAAAAGACGCCGCGGCCTTTTGATCAGCGCGCGTGCTCCCACAGTTGCTCGAGCCGATGGCGGAACGCCTTGGGTTTTTCCGCGAACAATCGCGCCGCAATCCGTGCGGCACGCCGCGCCAGCTCGGTCGAGCGTTCGCTGCAGGCCGGCGTCAGCCGCGAGCGCCAAGGCGCCAGCGGCTGATGCGGCGCAGTGAGGCGCTTGAGCACTTCGAGGTCCTGACACTGGCCGAGACGGCCGCGCAGCCGCTCCGCCTCGTCGGTCCACATCTTGCCGAAGCGCGGCCACAGCGGCTCGACCAGATCCATCTGGTAGCGCAGGTTGACGACGCGGCCGCGCAGCGCGTGCAGATCCTCGGCGCCGGCCAGCGACCAGTCGTCGGGAATGCGCTTGCGCGCATTGCGGTAGCTGTTGGTCAACTGCGCCGCGATCGAGGAGAAATCGAACGGATCGAGCGGCCACTGCTCGATCGCGGTGGCCGCGGCATCGAGCCAGGCGACGATGACCTGCCGCAGCGCTTCGGTCAGCACCGCCTGCTCCTCGCTGCCGCGCAGGGCCTCGATGCGGTTGCGAATGGTGGCGGCGGAGCGCTCCGACAGCACCATGCCCTTGTCGATGAGATCGTCGAAGGCGTTGAGCGCCGCCTGCCCGTCGCGCGCGTGAGCGAGCGAATGGGCATGGGCGCGCGCCTCATGGCGCCAGCGCGGCGCGTCCGGGATGAACGGCGCCAAAAGCCGCATCAGCGCCCGCCATTCCTTGGTGGCACGGCGGAAATCGTGCACCGCATCCTGGTTCGAGCGCTCCGGATCGAGGATCGCGGTACGGGCACGCGTCAGGATGGCGTTGGCAATGGCGCGCACGGCCGGTCCGATCGCCGCACGGGGCTCAAGGGCGGGTTTATCGGCCATGTCCCGGCTCTGGGAGGGGTGCGTGAAAGGCCAAAAGGGCGTCGGCAATGGAGTATGGCGAAATATCCGGCCCGGCGCACTTCCCTTATCGGAGGCCGCTTGCTACATGACCGTCACAAAATCGGCCGGTTGGCGCGGGGTGGAGCAGCCCGGTAGCTCGTCAGGCTCATAACCTGAAGGTCGTTGGTTCAAATCCAACCCCCGCAACCAAATTTAGCCCGGTAGATCAGGCGGTTACGCCAGGATCGCCGGGCTTTTGCATCGCACACGGAACGCCGCTTGAAACGCTTCCCCGACCAATACGACCGAGCCGAGATCGAGGGCGCGTGCCAGCGCCGCTGGGCGGCCGACGACGCGTTCCGTTGGGACCCGAAGGTGGCGGCGGAACTCGACTATGTCATCGACACGCCGCCGCCCACCGTGTCGGGCACGCTGCATGTGGGCCACGTCTATTCCTACACCCAGGCCGACATTATCGCCCGCTACTTCCGCATGAGCGGGCGCAACGTGCTCTATCCGATCGGCTGGGACGACAACGGCCTGCCGACCGAGCGCCTGGTCGAGAAGGACAAGAAGGTCCGTGGCGGCACCATGAGCCGCGACGCCTTCGTCGCGCTGTGCCGCGAGGTGATCCCAGTCTACGAGACGCAGTTCCGCGAGCTGTTCTCGCGGCTCGGGTTGAGCGTCGACTGGTCGCGCGAATACCAGACCATCTCCGACGAGAGCCGCAAGGTGTCGCAGCTCTCGTTCCTCGATCTCTACCGCAAGGGTCTGCTCGAGCGCAGGCTGGAGCCGACCCTGTGGGATCCGGCGGACCGCACGGCACTGGCGCAGGCCGAAGTCGAGGAGATCGAGCGCACCGGCAAGCTCAACACCGTGGCGTTTGCGCTCGAAGGCGGCGGCGAGGTGCTCATCGCCACCACGCGGCCGGAGCTGATCGGCGGCTGCGGTGCGCTGATGATCCATCCCGACAATCCGCGCGCCGGCGAGCTGGTCGGCAGGAACGCCATCACGCCGCTCTACGGCGTGCCGGTACCGATCGTCGCCGACGCCAAGGTCGATCCGGAAAAGGGCACCGGCGTCGTCATGTGCTGCACATTCGGCGACGTTACCGACATTTTCTGGTGGCGCACCCACAAGCTGCCGCTGCGGCTGGTCATCGATCAGGCCGGGCGCATGATGGCGACGTTGCCCATCGGCGGCGAGGCGTGGCCGACCAAGGATGCGGCGACCGCCGCCGCGACCATCGATGCGCTGAAGGGACTGAAAGTCGAGCAGGCGCGCGCCGCCGTGCTCGACATGCTTGCGAAGAACGGCGCGCTGCGCGGCCAGACCGCGACCAACCAGGTCATTCCGGTGGCGGAACGCTCCGGCGCGCCGCTCGAAATCCTGGTCACGGCGCAGTGGTTCATCAAGACGCTGGACTACAAGGAGCAGATTCTCGCCAAGGGCCGCGAGATCGTCTGGCATCCCGATTACATGCGCCAGCGCTTCGAATCCTGGGTCGAGGCGCTAAAATGGGATTGGTCGATTTCGCGCCAGCGCCATTTCGGCGTGCCGCTGCCGGTCTGGTACTCCAAGCGCAAGGGCGAGGAGGGCAGGATCATCGTGCCGGAGCCCGATGCGCTGCCGGTCGATCCGACACGGCAGACGCCGGCCGGCTATTCGGCCGACGAAGTCATCGGCGAGAGCGACGTGATGGACACCTGGGCTACCTCGTCGGTATCGCCGCAACTCGTCACCCGAACCATCAACGACGCGCTCGGCCTCGACCACGAAGCGCATCGCCGCCTGTTCCCGATGGCGCTACGGCCGCAGGCCCACGACATCATCCGCACCTGGGCGTTCTACACCATCGTCAAGGCGATGCATCACCAGCACACGGTGCCGTGGCGCAACATCGCCATCTCCGGCTGGTGCCTCGCCAGCGACGGCTCGAAGATGTCGAAGTCCAAGGGCACGGTGATCGATCCGATCAAGCTCTTGAACGAATACGGCACCGACGCGGTGCGCTATTGGACCGGCACCTCGCGGCTCGGCAACGACACCGTGCTGGCGCCAAACACGCTCAAGCAGGGCAAGCGGCTGGTCACCAAGCTGTGGAACGCGGCAAGGCTGGCGCACATCGCGCTCGAGCCGGCGCAGATCATGCCGCGCACGGCGGCGGCGGATATCGCCGCCGGCGTCATCGTGCATTCGCTCGACCGTTGGCTGCTCGGAGTATTGGCCGATATCATCGCCAAAGCGACCGCGGCGTTCGAGGCTTACGAATATGCCCAAGCGCTGCGCGAGATCGAGGATTTCTTCTGGCGCATCTATTGCGACAATTATCTCGAGCTGGTGAAGTCGCGCAGCCGCATCGAAGGCGCGCCGACGCCGGAGCAACGCTCGGCGCTGCACACGCTGCATCACGCGACGCTGGCGCTGCTGCATTTGTTCGCGCCGTTTTTGCCGTTCGTCTGCGAGACGCTCAACGACCTCATGCTCGGCCCAAGCGAGGGTACGGCGCCGACCGTTCACGCGCGCGGTGCCTGGCCGCGGCCGGCCGATCATGCCGCGCCCAATCTCGACCGGGCGGTGGGCGAGCTGGTGCTCGAAGCGGTCAATGCCGTGCGCAAGACCAAGTCGGAGCTGCAGGTGTCGCTGCGGGCGCCGATCGCGCAGCTCATTATCGCTCCGGTCGAGGGCGGCGTGCCGCTGCCCGAGATCGAGGCGCAGCTCACGCCGCTTATCGGCGACCTCAAGGACGTCGCGGCCGCGGCCGCGATCGTATTCGCGCCGACCGCCAACGACGGCTGGCCGGGCAGCGTGTCGCTCGGCGAGAAGCTGCGCGTCAGCCTGCAGATGGCGGCGCCGGCGGCACCGGCTTAGGGGCGAAATCCGATTCGTCATTGCGAGCGAAGCGAAGCAATCCACTCCTGCGGCGCCGAACTGGATTGCTTCGTCGCTTCGCTCCTCGCAATGACGGGGGGCCCTTAAATCGGCCGCACCGTCGGGAAGGCGATTACTTCGCGGATCGACGACACGCCGGCGGCGATCATGGCGAGGCGGTCGATGCCGACGCCCAATCCGCCGCTCGGCGGCATGCCGTATTCCAGCGCCTCGAGAAAGTCCTCGTCGACCTGCTTGTTCAGGTCCTTGTTGTGCCGCGCGGCCTCGACCTGCCGCTCGAGAATGCGCCGCTGCGCCAGCGGATCGTTCATCTCGGAAAAAGCGTTGGCAATCTCCATGCCGAAGCAATAGGTCTCGAACCGCTCGGCGATCCGCGGATCGGCGGCCGAGCGTTTCGCCAGCGGCGAGATGTCGGCGGGAAAATCGACGACGTGGGTGGGCGCGATCAGCTTCGCCTCGCACCGCGTCTCGAACACGAGCGCGACGAGCTCGCCCCAGGTCGCCTGCTTGTCGACCTCCTGTTTGAGCTTGCTCGCCACCGGCGAGCGCAGCTTGGCAACGTCGCTTTCGTTGCGGAAATCGACGCCGAGCGCGCGGCTCGCTTCGTCGATCATGCTCAGCCGCGGGAACGGCGGCTTGATCTCGATCTCGGTGTCGCCGAGCTTCACCAGCGTCGCGCCGGTAGCGCTCTCGATGGCAAACGCCATCATGCGCTCCAGTAAATCCATCATCGTCGCCGCGTCGGCGAACGCCTGATAGACTTCGAGCATGGTGAATTCGGGATTGTGCCGCGTCGACAGGCCTTCGTTGCGGAAATTGCGGTTGAGCTCGAAAATCTTGTCGCTAACGCCGCCGACCAGGAGCCGCTTGAGATAGAGCTCCGGCGCAATGCGCAGATAAAGGTCCATGTCGAGCGTGTTGTGGTGGGTACGGAACGGCTCCGCCGTGGCGCCGCCGTAGAGCGGCTGCAGGATCGGCGTCTCGACTTCGAGAAATCCCTCCGAGGTGAGAAAGCTGCGCACCGCGGAAATCAGCTTGTAGCGGGTGAGCAGGATCTGCCGGCTATCGGCGCTGGCAAGGAAGTCGACGTAACGCTTGCGGTAGCGCAACTCGGTGTCGGTGACGCCGTGGTACTTTTCCGGCGGCGGCAGCAGCGCCTTGGCAAGGAGCGTCATCGCCTCGACGTTCAGCGTCAACTCGCCGCGCCGGGTGCGCCGGACCCGGCCCGAGGCGCCGACGAAATCGCCGAGGTCGAGCGCCTTGAGCACCGTCTTGATCCCGGGCGGCGCCGTCTTCAGATCGGTGAAGAGCTGCAGCCGGTCGGTGCCGTCGAAAATGTCGATGAACATGCCGTCGTTGCGGATCGACTGGATGCGGCCGGCGACCTGGGCGCGCCGCTCGGCCACCGTATCGGGCGCAAGGCCGGCGAATTCCTTCTGCAGGTCGCGATTGGCGTCGGAGCGCAGCACCCGCGCCGGATAAGGATCGCCGCCGTCGCGCCGGAACGCCTCCATCTTCTCGATGCGGCGGTCGCGGAAGGTGTTGCTGCTCTTGGCGTCGTTCATCTGAGCGTGCGGTTCGGGATTCAGGCCGTGGCCTTAGCCTATTTCGCCCCGGGAATCCACGCGCAAACCGTTAAAATCGCGCCGCTGTCCTCAACTGCGAGCACCCTTGAAGCGGCGCACCGAACGCTCTATCCGATGCACGATGAATACGCGCCCGCAATCCTCGAAGCTGCTCAAAGGCGAGACCGGCGACTGGGAAGTCATCATCGGCATGGAAGTCCATGCCCAGGTGGTGTCGGAGGCCAAGCTGTTCTCCGGCGCCTCGGCTGCGTTCGGCGGCGAGCCCAACTCCCACGTCTCCCTGGTCGATGCCGCCATGCCGGGCATGCTGCCGGTGATCAACGAGGAATGCGTGCGCCAGACGATCCGCACCGGGCTCGGGCTCAACGCCGAGATCAATTTGAAGTCGGTATTCGACCGCAAGAACTACTTCTATCCGGACCTGCCGGCGGGCTACCAGATCAGCCAGTATAAATCGCCCATCGTCGGCGAGGGCGAAGTCATGGTCGACCTGCCCGACGGCGAGACGGTGCGCATCGGCATCGAGCGACTGCATCTGGAGCAGGATGCCGGCAAGTCGATCCACGACCGCGATCCCAACAATTCTCTGGTCGATCTCAACCGCTCCGGCGTGGCGCTGATGGAGATCGTGTCGAAGCCCGATCTGCGCTCGGCCGACGAGGCCAAGGCCTACCTCGGCAAGCTGCGCTCGATCCTGCGCTATCTCGGCACCTGCGACGGCAACATGGAAGAGGGCTCGCTGCGCGCCGACGTCAACGTCTCGGTGCGGCGGCCGGGTGAGCCGCTCGGCACCCGCTGCGAGATCAAGAACGTCAATTCGATCCGCTTCGTCGGCATGGCCATCGAGTCCGAGGCGCGCCGGCAGATCGAGATCATCGAGGATGGCGGCTCGATCGAGCAGGAGACGCGGCTGTTCGATCCCGACGAAGGCCAGACGCGGTCGATGCGCAACAAGGAAGAGGCGCACGACTATCGCTATCTTCCCGATCCGGACCTGCTGCCGCTGGAATTTCCGCAGAGCTATGTCGACGCGCTCAAGGCGCACCTGCCGGAGCTGCCGGACGCGCGCAAGGCGCGCTTCATGGCCGATTATCACCTGTCCGCGTACGACGCCGGCGTTCTGGTCGCCGAACGCGAAAGA
>JASHQO010000205.1 GCA_030039105.1 Xanthobacteraceae bacterium | reverse complement strand
GATTGTACATCGTGGCGAAGCGCTCGTTGCAGACGACGAGCCGCCTGTCCTTGTCGAACATGCAAAGGCCGTGGGTCATGTTCTCCACGGCGGCGGTGAACCGCATGCTCTGTTCGGCGGCTTCGCGCTGGCGTGTCAGCTCGGCCTCGGCCAGCGCCCGCTCCTTTTCCGATTCGACGATCTCCGCCTGCGCCGCGTTGAGGCGCTCCTGCTGCTTCCACGAGCGCGCGATCAGCCACGCGGCGATGATGAGCAGAGCGATCATGGTGAGGGCGATGCTGCCCATGGTGATCGCGGTGCGGCGCCACGGCGCAAACGCCGCCGCCTCGTTCTGCGTGACCACGACGACGAGGGGATATTTCTGCAGGCTGCGAGCCGCGGCAATGCGCGCTTCGCCGTCGACCGGGCTGATCGAGCGCGATACCTTCGACGATGCTTCCCCGAGCGGGAACAGGAAGAAGGGCGGGATCCTCGATCCGATCTGTCCGGCCATCGGATAGCGCGTCAGCAGCACGCCGTCGCCGCGCAGCAGCGCCGTGGCGTAGCCGTCGCCCGAGGCCGTGGCGCGGAACAGCTCCTGAAAGTACCTCATGTCCGTCGAGGCGAACACCGCGCCGAGGAACTTGCCGTCACTCGCCAGCACCGGCCGCGCCATGATGGCGACCCAGGTCTTGGTGACCGTGCCGGTTTCGGGCGCATCGAGATAAGACCCGATTCTCGGATTCGCTTTCAGCACCTGAAAATACCGGCGATACGAGACGTCCGCTTTCTGAACCGGCCAGAGGCGCGAATAGTTCAAGCGCGTGCCGTCGGCGTCGAGCAGGCCGACCGAATGGATTTGCGGCAGTCCCGCCATCTTCTCGACGAGAAGGTTGTGAAAAGATTCGCTCTGCAATTGCTGCAGGCCGCCGTCGGCCGTGGCCAGCGCGCTCACCCGCTCGGTGACGCTGATCAGCATCAGGTCGGTAGCCTGCAAGGTACGCTCGACCAACTCCGACAGGTCGAGGCTTTGGCGCAGCAGATTGTTTTGGACTTCGCGGAGCGTGCTGTGGTGGAGCTGCGCCAGAATGAGCGCATTGGTGCCGCCCACGGCCGCGATCGCGAGCGTGGTGCCGAAGATCAGGCCGCGCAGCCGGCGCGGCATGGATGTCTTGTCGACTGACCGCAGCGACAACTGACCCATCCCTTCCACCGCGGCGAAGCGCCACGGGCGGACGCACGCGCGTTTTTTTGGCCAATCCGGCGCCGGCATCAGAGCAGATTTGCCTTGCGTTTCAGTAAATCGGCACGGCCGATTAAGGCGTTGTTAGCCATAGCGTGGACTGCACGCGAGGGCGTCGGTTCGGCTAAAGCTGGCGCTTGGTTCCGAGCCGCGCCGTAAATCAGCTACGGGAGCGTAACCATGCCGGTCCAAAATTGGTGCAGCGTGCCGGTATCGACGTCGTATTGGCGTTTCAGGGTGAGCTTGCCGTCGCCGCCGACGGCGTAGACGGATTGCCGTGCCGGCACCGTCGTGATGCCGCTCGCCTTGCGCGCCGGCACGGACTTGATGCCGGCCGCCACCAGCATGCGCCCATCCGGTTCCATGGCGAACGTGCGCAGCTCGTAGGCGCGACCGTCGGCGTTCTGGATCAGGGTCGGTTCTCCGGTCGCCTGGTCGATGGCGAACACCGCGACGTTGTTCTCGCCGTCGACGACGACGGTCCGGCCGTCGACGGTGGTCAGATCCGAAGCGCGGTTGGTGACATAGACGAACCGGCCGTTGGGATGAACATGGATCGCGCCGGCGGCCTGGCGCACCTTCGGGCGCGGATTGGCGAGCGTATCCTTGATGAACATCGGCTCGCGCTTTAGGCCCGTCCGGGCGTCGAGCTCATAGACGAAGAGCTTGTTCTGCCGCTCGATCGAGACGAACAGCCACGGCTTGGTCGGATGAAAATCGAGATGTCGCGGCCCGAAGCCGAGCCCGGTGCCGGGCGCGATCGAGCCGAGATTGCTCAGCACGCCGTTGTCGAAGCTGTAAGCCTTGATGGCGCCGGGGTCCTCGGGCTTGCCCGCCTTGGCGTCGTTGCCGCGGGTCACCAGCAGCACGGTTTTGTTCCCGGGCGCGGCGAGGATTTGGTGGGCATAGATGCCGGCGTCGAGCCGGTCCCGCTGCACGACCTCGGCGCCGATGGTGCCGTCGGCATTGAGCCGGTGCACGGTAACGCTGCTCGGTTGGTTGTAGGCCGTGAGCAGGAACCGGCCGCTGGCATCGACGCTCGCATGAATCGGCCGCGACGGCAGCGATGCCGCCGTTCCGTGGTGGCGCAGCGCGCCGGTCGCCGGGTCGATGGTCAGCGCGTTGGCGCGATGGGTGTCGCCGACGAGGCCGCTCGGGCCGCCGTTGCTCGATACGACATAGAGATAACGCCGCGACGGGTGCGGCCAGGCATATTGGATGTTGACCGGCAGCGTCACGGTGCTGCGCTTGGTCAGCGCCGCGCCGTCGACATCAATGTCGTAGGCCGCAAGCTCGGGCCCGATGCTGGCGTAATAGACCGTTTTGGCTTGGCTCGAACTCACGCGTCCTCCCTCGCGCCCGTTCGGCGCGGGCGCGGCTTGGTTATGACGCGTGCATATTAGCGGATGAACGAGCCGTTGCGCAGCTCCGCGAACGCCTGCTGCAGCTCGGCCTCGGTGTTCATCACGATCGGGCCGTACCAGGCCACCGGCTCCTCGATCGGCTTGCCCGATACCAGGAGGAAGCGGATGCCCTCGTCGCCGGCCTGCACCTTGACTTCGTCGCCGGAATCGAACAGCACCAGCGAACGGTTGCCGGCCTGCTCGCGCACCAGCGTCTCGGCGCCGCCATCGGTCTTCTCGGTCAGCACGCCGAACGGCTGCGAGGCGGCGCGGAAATTGCCGGAGCCTTCGAACACATAGGCGAAGGCGTGACGCTCGATCTCGACCGGCAAGGTCTTGCGCAAGCCCTGCGGCACCCAGACGTCGAGATAGCGCGGATCGGCGGCGACGCCTTCGATCGGGCCGCGCTTGCCCCGGAAATCGCCGCACACGACGCGCACCCGCGTGCCGTCGTCATCGACGACTTCGGGAATCTCGGCCGCCTTGACGTCCTGGTAGCGCGGCGCCGTCATCTTCAGCGACGACGGCAGGTTTGCCCAGAGCTGGAAGCCGTGCATGCGGCCTTGCGCATCGCCCTGCGGCATTTCCTGATGCAGGATGCCGCGGCCGGCGGTCATCCATTGCACGTCGCCGGCGCCGAGATTGCCGCGGTTGCCGAGGCTGTCGCCGTGCTCGACATTGCCGGCCAGCACGTAGGTAATGGTCTCGATGCCGCGGTGCGGATGCCAGGGAAAGCCGGCGAGGTAATCCTGCGGCCGGTCGTTGCGGAAATCGTCGAGCAACAGGAACGGATCGGTGGCTGTGGTCTCGCCGAAGCCGAACGCTCGGCGCAGCTTTACCCCGGCGCCTTCGATGGCGGGCTTCGACGTGACGATTTGCTTCACGGGCCGGATCGACATGGCCTTGACCCCTCGAATGGACGATCACTGCGGATAAGATGGATCGCCGCGAGGGACCGGCAAGAAGGCACACCGCTGATACCGGCGCTGCTGCGAGCGCCGGCAGGCCCGGTAAGCAACGGCGACGTCAGGCGCTGATGGCTGCGCTGGCGCCCAGCAGCGCTTCAACCAATGCGACGATCCGGGCGACCGAGCGAAAGTTGGCCGGTGTCATGTCGCGGTCGGGAATTTTGACGTCGAACTCGGTCTCGACCGCGAGCATGAGATTGACGGTATCGAGCGAGGTGAGGCCGCATTCGCTGAGCGCCTCGTCCGGGCCGACCGGCCGGTCGATAGAGCGCTTGGCGAGGAGCTGGCGCACCAGCGTCGTGACCCGTTCGGTTGCGTTAATCTTGGTACGGTCGAGCACGGTGAAAAGTTCCCAAATGTGGTCCGGGCGCGGCGGTTCTGCGCAACTGTCGTCGCGCAAAGCTGCTTGCACGCGCGGTTTATCATGCAATGTGTTTGTGATTGGTAACCTTTACGGCAAAGAACTGCGCTAATCCCGAGTCATCGCCACCAGAAATTGGAAATTCTCCGCTACCCCGGGGTTGATACGCGCTGTCGGAGCCGGTGGCGCGGGGCCAATGCCGTCCCAGGCAGAGGGTGTCGGAACAATGGCGCTCCAAGAGATCGATGAGGGCCGTAAGGTCGCGCGCGGTGCAGTGCGCCTGGTCGCAACGAACACGTCGACCGCTGGCGCGGGCGATCTGAAGACTCGCGCCGAGAAGGTCGCCGCGGTGGCGGCGACCCACGCCGCAGCGGTCGATGCCGGCTCGCGCTTCCCGAGCGAGGCCATCGGTGCGGCGCGCGCCGAACGTCTGTTGAGCGCCGCAGTGCCGGCGGAGCTCGGCGGTGAGGGCGCCTCGATCTCCGACATGGCCGACGTCTGCTATGCGCTCGGCCGCGGCTGCGCCTCGACGGCGATGGTTTTCGCCATGCACCAGACCAAGGTTGCCTGCCTGGTGCGCCATGGCCGCACCAGCCCCTGGCATCAGCGGCTGCTGCGCCAGCTTGCCGCCGAACAGCTTCTGCTCGCCTCGTCGACCACTGAGGGCCGCGCCGGCGGCGACGTGCGCAACAGCGCGGCGCCGATCGAGTGGCGCGACGGCCGCATCACGCTCGAGCGCCAGGCCACCGTGATTTCCTACGGCCAGGCCGCCGACGGCATCGTTACCACCGCGCGGCGCTCGCCGGAGGCCGCCAGCTCCGACCAGGTTTTGGTCGCGTTCCTCAAGGACGATTATACGCTGAAGCGGCTGAACGGCTGGGACGCGTTCGGCATGCGCGGCACCTGCAGCGAAGGCTTTGCGCTCAGTGCGTCGGGGGCCGCCGAGCAAATTCTGCCGGTTGGCTACGACAAGATTCACGCCCAGACCATGATGCCGGTCGCGCATCTGTGCTGGGGCGGCGCATGGACCGGCATTGCCGCCGCCGCGGTCGAGCGCGCCCGCGCCTTCGT
>JASHQO010000204.1 GCA_030039105.1 Xanthobacteraceae bacterium | reverse complement strand
GCGCGCCGCGGCCTTGCTCGCCTCGACGTCGGGCTGGTCGAACGGATTGATGCCGATCACCGCGCCGGCCACCGCAGTCGCGATCTCGAAGCGGAAGAACTCCTGGCCGATCTGCTCGGGCGTTTCGATGACGATGCGCGCCACCGGATGGCCGGCCGCCTGCAACTTGGCGAGCCTGGCTTCGCTTTCGCCGTCGGCATCGCCGTCGAGCGCGAGGCTGATGAAGAAGCGATCGTCGCCGTAGAGCTGCGGCACGCCGAGCGGCTCGCCATCGATCGGAATAAGACCCTTGCCGTGCTTGCCGGTGGACTCGGCGAATAGCTGCTCGGCCCAGGCGCCGAAATCGGCCAGCCGCGGCGAAGCCAGCAGGGTGACCTTGTCGCGGCCCTGCCGCGCCGCCGTGCCGAGAGCGAGACCGAGCGCGACGCCGGGATTTTCCGACGGCGGCACATCGGGTCCGCACGAACGCATCATCATGCGCGCCGATTGCTCGAGCGCAGCGATATCGATGCCGGCGATCGCGGCCGGCACCAGGCCGAACGGCGACAGCACCGAATAGCGGCCGCCGATGCTGGGCACGCCGAAGAATACCTGCCGGAAATTTTGCGATTTTGCCGCCTTCTCCAGCGACGAGCCCGGATCGGTGATGGCGATGAAATTCTTGCCGGCCCGCGCCGCGCCGACCGCGTCGGCGACGCGCTTGAAGAAATAGTCCTTGAAGATGTTCGGCTCGGTCGTCGAGCCGGACTTGCTCGACACGATGAACAGCGTCTTGGCAGGATCGAGCGCCTGCTCGACCGCCTTGACCTGCGCCGGCACGGTGGAGTCGAGAATGCGCAAGCGCGGATAGCCGGGTTTCGTGCCGAACACCGCGGCCAGCACTTCCGGGCCGAGGCTGGAGCCGCCCATGCCGAGCAGCAGCGCATCCTTGAAACCTTCGCGCCCGATATCATCGGCGAAAGCCCGATAGCTTTTGATCCGGTCGGCGGCGACCGCATCGAGCCAACCGAGCCAGCGATCCTCGTCGGCGCCGGTCCACAGCGATTTGTCGCGCTGCCAGAGCTTGCGCACCGCGCCGCGGCCGCGCCATTCCTCCGCCGCAACATCGACCTTCCTGGCCAGCGCGTCGCCGAGCGTCAAGGTCTGCGCGCCGACCTTGCCGTCGAGAATCTTGCTGCGCTTGCCCGCCACCGCGGCGAGCAGCTTGTCGGCGGCGTCGGCGAACAGCCGCACGCCGTCTTCGACGAGCTTGTCGGTCACGGCGTCGAGCGCGATGCCGGCGCGGCCGAGATCGCCGAGCACGCGCTGCGCGGCGGCGACGTTGTCCTCGATCGTGTCGCGCAAGGTGCCGTGGTCGCGGAACGCGTCCATGGTGGCGATCGGCATGGTGTTGACGGTATCGGGGCCGATCAGCTCGTCGACATAGAGCACGTCGCTATAGGCCTTGTTCTTGGTGCCGGTCGAGGCCCACAGCAGCCGCTGCGTCTTGGCGCCATGGGCGGCGAGCGCCTGCCAGCGCTCGCCGCTGAACAGCCGTTTGTAGCGCTGATAGGCAAGCTTGGCGTTGGCGACCGCGACCTTGCCCTTGAGCGCGCCGAGCCGCGCCTTCTCGTCGGGATCGTTGGCTTGCGCGATCTTGTCGTCGAGCATCTTGTCGACCGCGGTGTCGATGCGGCTGACGAAGAAGCTGGCGACGCTCGCGATCCGGGAAACGTCGCCGCCCTTGGCGGCGAGCGCTTCGAGGCCGGCGAGATAGGCCTCGACCACCTGCTCGTAGACCGCCTGCGCGAACAGGAGCGTGATGTTGACGTTGATGCCGCCGGCGATGAGATCGCGGATCGCCGGCAGGCCTTCCGGCGTCCCCGGCACCTTGATCATCAGGTTCTTGCGATCGACCTCGCGCCACAGCCGCCTGGCTTCCTCGATGGTGCCGTGGGTGTCGTTCGCCAGGAACGGCGAGACCTCGATGCTGACAAAGCCGTCGGCGCCCTTGGTCGCGTCGAAAACCGGCCGCAGCACGTCGGTGGCCTGCTGAATGTCCTCGACCGCCAGATGCTCGAAAATCGCGCCGACGCTTTGGTCCTGCGCCTGCAGCATGCGGGCGATGGCGGCGTCGTACTCATCGGAACGGCCGATCGCCTGCTCGAAGATCGAGGGGTTCGAGGTCACGCCGCGCAGGCCGTCGTCGTCGACCAGCTTCTTCAAGCCGCCCTCACCGATGAAGCCACGGGAAAGAAAATCGAGCCAGACGGCCTGGCCGTGATCCTGTAGCGACTTCAAAGGATTCATAGCGGCCCATTCCTCGATCTCGAATGCCGGCAATTTGCGATTCGGCGGCCGTCTTCACCTTAGCCGGCACGGAACCGAATTGCTGCACCCATCGGCGCCAATGTGCGAAATGCCCTTCACTGCAAAACCGCCGAAGCGGCCGCGGGTTCCGCGCTAGCCGTTGCGGCCCTTGGCCCCTTGGATCGCCGACCAGATCGCATACGGCGTCGCCGGCATGGCGATGTCGCGCACGCCGAGCTCGCTCAAGGCGTCGAGAATGGCGCTGACCACGGTGGCGGGCGCCGCGGTGGTGCCGCCCTCGCCGCCGGCCTTGATGCCGAGCGGATTGGTGGGCGACAGCACTTCGGCGATCTCGGTGCGGAACGCCGGCAAGGTGTCGGCGCGCGGCATGCCGTAATCCATCAGCGAGCCGGTCAGCGGCTGGCCGGAATCCGGCTCGAGATAGATCTGCTCCCACATCGCCTGGCCGACGCCCTGGGCGATGGCGCCGTGGGTCTGGCCGTGCACGATCAGCGGATTGATGCAGCGGCCGACGTCGTCGATCGAGGCGTAGCGGGTGATGGCGATGCCGCCGGTGTCGGGATCGATCTCGACCTCGCAGATCGCGGTGCCGTTGGGAAATACCGGATCGTGCATCTCGTTGTCGGTCACCACGGCGATGCCGTCCTTGAGCGCCTCGGGCAATTGGTGGCGCGCGGCTGCGGCGGCGAGCTCGAGAAAATCGAAGGTGCGGTTGGTGTCGCGCGACACGAAGCGGCCGTCGTCGAAGGTAACGCTCTCGGGCGCCACGCCCATGACGTGGGCGGCGATCGCCTTGCCGCGCGCGATCAGGTCGACCGCGGCCTTGGAGAACACCGTCGCGGCATGGCGCATGGAGCGGCCGGAATGGGAGCCGCCGCCGACCTTCACCACGTCGGTGTCGCCCAAAATGATGCGCACGGCTTCGGCCGGCACGTGCAGCAAATCGGAGATCACTTGCGAAAAACTCGTCTCGTGGCCCTGCCCGCTCGGCTGGGTGCCGATGACGACGTCGACGCGGGCCGGTCCAGCTTCATCTTGGGGCTGCACCTTGATGCGCGCCTGCTCGCGCGGCGCCCCGATCGAGGATTCGACGTAATTGGCGAGGCCGCGGCCGAGGAGCTTGCCGCGGCGCTTGGCCTCGCGGCGGCGCGCGACAAATCCCTTCCAGTCGGCGATCTGCATTGCCCAGTCCATATTCTGTTCGTAGCGGCCGGAATCGTAGAGCATGCCGACGGCATTGCGGTACGGCATGGCGTTCGGCTTGACCAGGTTCCTGCGCCGCAACTGGATGCGATCGACACCGAGCTCCTTGGCGGCGGCATCGATCAACTGCTCGATGGCGAAGGTGACCTCGGGTCGGCCGGAGCTGCGATAGGCGTTGGTCGGCATGGTGTTGGTGAACACCGCAACGGCGCGCAGCGTCGTCGCCGGAATGGCGTAAGAGCCGGGGATGAGGCCGGAGCCCTTGCTCAGCGGCGACAGCGACACGCAGCGGGCGCCGACATTGCTGATATTGGTGGCGCGCATGCCGATGAAGCGGCGATTGGCGTCGAGCGCGAGCTCCACCTTGGTCACCAGGTCGCGGCCCTGGTAATCGCTGAGGAACGCCTCCGAGCGCGTCGCGGTGAACTTCACCGGGCGGACGAGCTTTTTCGCCGCCCACAGCACCAGCGCGAACTCGACGAAGGTGCGGTTGCGCGTGCCGAAATTGCCGCCGACGTCGTAGGACAAGACGCGCAGCTTGTCCGGCGCGAGGCCGAACACCTGAAGGAGCTCGTTCTTCTGCCGCACCGCGCCGCCGGAGCCGGCATAGAGCGTATATTTCCCGGTCGCCGCGTCGTAATCGCCGACCGCGGCGCGCGGCTCCAGCGGCACGCCGGTGACGCGGCCGATGTGGAATTTCTTCGTCACCACGTGCGCGGCGCGGGCGAAGGCCCGGTCGGTCGCCGCGGCGTCGCCGAAAAACGTCTCGACCGTCATGTTGTTCGGCACCGCGTCCCACAGCACCGGCGCGCCCGGCCGCAGCGCGTCCTCGGTGTGCAGCACGAACGGCAATTCTTGGTAGGTCACCGCGACCGCTTCGGCGGCATCCATGGCTTGCGCCTTGGTCTCCGCCACCACCATCGCCACCGCCTCGCCGACATGGCGCGCCTTGTCGGTGGGCAAAAGCGCGTGCGGGCCGGCGAACACCGCGCCGCCGCCCGGCCCGGTGAGCTTCATATCGAACTTGGTCTTCGGCACCGGGTCGTGCGGGATCGGGCCGATCTTGTCGGCGGCGCAATCGGCGCCGGTGAACACGCCGAGCACGCCCGGCATCGCTTTCGCCGCCGCCGCGTCGATAGCGACGATACGAGCATGCGGATGCGGCGAGCGCACCATCACCGCATGAGCCTGGCCGTCGAGATTGAAATCGTCGGTGAAGCGGCCCTTGCCGGTGACGAGGCGCTCGTCCTCCTTGCGCGGCAACGGCTTGCCGATGAACTGGTAGCCGGCTTTTTTTTGGTCCGGTCTTGTTTTCTCGTCCATTACGCCTCGCGGGGTCGCGTGAGGGACGAGTCCTACACCGCCGCGGGGCGCCTGATCCAGCACGTAGCCCGACGGAGCGCAGCGTAATCCGGGGCTCGTGATGGCCTTGTAGCCCGGATGGAGCGCAGCGCAATCCGGGGCTCGTGATGGCCTTGTAGCCCGGATGAAGCGCAGCGCAATCCGGGGGCGGCCATGCAGACTCGGATGTCGTTCCCGGATTTCGCTTCGCTTCATCCGGGCTACGCAGCTCCAGTAGCCCGGATGGAGCGCAGCGCAATCCGGGGCGGTCGTGCAGGCTCGGATGTCGTTCCCGGATTTCGCTTCGCTTCATCCGGGCTACGCAGCTAGCAATCCGGGCTACGCAGCTAGTCCATCCGCACCACTTCGCCGGTCGCGACGGCGCGCTCGATGGCATAGGTGGTTTTGAGATTGAGCATCGCCTGCTCGGGCGTGGCGTGCACGCTGCCGCCGCGGCCGGTAGAGAGGAAATCGAGCCAGGAGCGCGTTTCGTTGCCAAGCGGCCCCCAGAAATCGTCCATCGCCCAATCGCCGGCGGTGTTGCTGCCGAGGAAGGCGAGATTGATGGAGTGGCCCGGCACGTAAGGATGCGGGATGCCGTTCTCGGAAAAGATCAGGTGCTCCATGTGATCGTCGTCGATGATCATGGTGCCTTCGGTGCCGAGAAGCTCGACGCGGTCGGATTGCCCCTGCGTCGGATAGTTCGCCGGCAGCGCATAGCTGATGCCGAAATTGACCACGGCGCCGTCGGCAAAGGTGACGATCGCCCAGGTGACGTCGTGGGCGCTGTAGCCGGCCTCGCGAAAAATTCCCGACTGCCCGCGCGCCACCACCTCGACCGGCTTGTTGCCGTCGAGGAACCAGCACATCAGGTCGACGTAGTACGTGAGCACGTCGAGCACCGGCGTGGCGTGCGGATCGCGCTTGAGAATGGCGAAGGTCTGCGCGCGCGAATTATAGACCCGCGCCAGGCCGCCGCTGATGCGGCCGAGACGGCCGCGCACCATCTGTTCCTTGGCGCGCAAAAAACATTCCTTGAATCGCCGGCTGTAACCGACCCGCAAGGTGCCGTTGGTGCGATCGAGCGTGTTGATGATGGCTTCGGCGTCGTTGAGCGACAGCGCCAGCGGCTTTTCCACCAGCACCGGCTTGCCGAGCTCCAGCGCCCGCACCACCGCCGCGGCGTGCTCGCCTTCCGGCGTCGAGACAAACACCGCATCGACGTCGGGATGGGCAATCACCGCGTCGTTGTCGGCGGAGTGGAAGTGGGCACCGGCCAACGCGGCAAGTTTTTCGGCATTGGCCGGATCCTTGTCGGAGACCGCGACGAAGCGCACCGCCGGATGCTTGGCCGCGAGCCGCGCCCGCAATGTGCCGATGCGGCCGGAGCCAACGACGGCGATGCCGAGGCTTTTTGTCGTCACGCTGTCCTCCCCTTGCCATCGCTCCCGGTCCTGCCGCAAGCTACGCGTCGCTTGCAGGCCGCGGAAAGCGGGAGATCATAATGAGTGCACGCGCGCTCGAATTCGTCGAGACCTGGGTTGCCGAAAAAATCGAGGAGATGGACGAGCTTCCCGAGGAAAGCGACGAAAAGACGGTCAAAGCGCTGGCGGACGAGTGCATGAAGGCCGCGCTCGACGAGGACATTTCCGCGGCCGAAATCCAGGAGGCGTTCGACGATCTGGCCGGCTTCATCGGCGGCGAGATCGAGGAGGAGCGCGAGCGCCGCGAAGACAAGGACGACGAAGACGAAGACATGCTCCTCGACGAGGAAAAAGAACAGGACGAATGAGCCGAGACGGTGCCGGCCGTCAGTCGAATTTCCGCACCTCGTCCTTCAGGTCGCTCCAGATGCGCGCGAAACTCCGACGCGATCGCCAGCTCCGCCGGCGGCGGCCGCGAGCCGGACCCGATCAATGCGCCGGCCGCGCTCGCGCATGTCCGCTTGGCGCCAAAGCGGATCTTGAGCGGCCGTCTGCCGATGTCCGCTATGTGCCAATTTCGGAAGCCGCAACAGAAAAGGATGATTGGTGATACTGTAGTAATGGCCCCGTGGGGAAATATCATGCGCGCAGCCGTTCTTTCATATGCCGCCATCGCCGCGGCTTCTCTCTGTGCACAGCTCGGCCCGGCGATCGCGCAGGACTATCCAACCCGGCCGATCACGCTGATCGTGCCTTACCCGGCCGGCGGCGGCGTTGACGCCATGGGCCGCCTGGTCGGTCAAAAGCTCTCCGCCGCGCTCGGCCAGCAGGTCGTTATCGAGAACCGCGGCGGCGCCGGCGGCATGATCGGCACCCGCGATGCCGCAAAGTCCGCGCCGGACGGCTATACCATCGTGATGCTGCTGACGGGCATCAGCCTTAGCCCCAATGCCGGCTACGACGTGGAGAAGGATTTCGCGCCGATCGGCACTGTCGCCTCGACGCCGGAGATCCTTGAATCGCATCCGTCGTTTCCGGCGAGGTCGCTCTCCGAAGTGATCGGCTTGGCCAAAGCAGCGCCCGGCAGATATTCCATCGGCACGCCGCCGGCGCCGACGCTCAATTATTTCGCCGCGTTGCTGTTCAACATGCTGGCCGGCGTCGACATCACCCTCGTCGCCTACAAAGGCACGGGACCGCTGACCGCCGACCTGCTCGGCAACCATGTGCCGCTCGGCGTCAACACGATCCCGGCGTCGGTAAGCCAAGTCCAGGCCGGGCAATTGCGTGCGCTCGCGGTGACCTCCGCTACCCGCTCGCCGGCACTTCCCGACGTGCCGACCTCGGCCGAGTCCGGGCTGCCCGGCTTCGAGGTCGTGCAGTATTACGGCCTGGCTGCACCGGCCGACACGCCGCGCCCGATCGTCGAGCGGCTCAACAAGGAACTGCAGGTCATCTTGAAATCGGACGCGATGAAGCAGCGCCTGCTGGCCGAAGGCAGCGAACCGGCGACCGGTACGCCGGAGGATTACGGCGCCAATATCCACCGCGAAGAGGGCAAGTGGGCAACGCTGGTCAAGAAACTTGGATTGAAGCTCGAGTAAAGCATGATCCCGA
>JASHQO010000203.1 GCA_030039105.1 Xanthobacteraceae bacterium | reverse complement strand
GAACTGATCGCGGCGGCGACCGCCACCATCAAATCGCGCTACCGCAACGACTGGCAGGAGGTCGGCGCGGCGCTGCGCACCCGCTCGGGGCGGATATTCACCGGCGTCAACCTCGATGCCTATCTCGGCCGCATGGCGGTGTGCGCCGAAGCGGTGGCGCTCGGCCGCGCGCTGGTCGATATCGGCGACGATGGCATCGAGACCATCGTCGCGGTGCGCCATCCGCCGCTGACCGACAAGCGCCGGCAGATCGCGGTGGTGTCGCCGTGCGGCGCCTGCCGCGAGCTGATCTCCGATTATGATCGCAACGCCCGCGTCATCGTGCCGAACGGGCGCACGCCGGCGTCGGTGCCGATCGCCGACCTGCTGCCGAACAAATACAGCCGGGGGCCGCAGCGGTGAGCAGCGAGCCGAAGCGCAAGCTGGTGTCGCCCGAACGGCGCGACGAGGACGCCGCCGAAGCGTCGCTACGGCCGCAGCGGCTCACCGACTTCATCGGCCAGGAGCAGGCGCGCAAGAATCTCGGCGTCTTCATCGAGGCGGCGCGCGGGCGCAAGGAAGCGCTCGACCACGTGCTGTTCGTCGGCCCGCCCGGGCTCGGCAAGACCACGCTGGCGCAGATCGTGGCGCGCGAGCTTGCGGTGAACTTCCGCGCCACCTCGGGCCCGGTGATCGCCAAGGCCGGCGATCTCGCCGCGCTTTTGACCAATCTCGAAGAGCGCGACGTTTTGTTCATCGACGAAATCCACCGCCTCAATCCGGCGGTGGAGGAAATCCTCTACCCGGCGATGGAAGACTTTCAGCTCGATCTCATCATCGGCGAGGGCCCGGCGGCGCGCTCGGTCAAGCTCGATCTCAACGCGTTCACCCTGGTCGGCGCGACGACGCGGGCCGGGCTCCTCACCAATCCGCTGCGCGACCGCTTCGGCATTCCGGTGCGGCTGAATTTCTATTCGGTGGCCGAGCTCGAGCTGATCGTCAATCGCGGCGCCAAAGTGCTGGGCATCGGCGTCACCGCCGACGGCGCCAACGAGATCGCCCGCCGCGCCCGCGGCACCCCGCGCATCGCCGGCCGGCTGCTGCGCCGGGTGCGCGATTTTGCCTCCGTCGCCAAGGCCGCGGCGATCGACCGCGCCGTTGCCGACACGGCGCTTGCCGCGCTCGAGGTCGACGGCGCCGGCTTGGACGCCATGGACCGGCGCTATCTCACCACCATCGTGGTCAACTACGGCGGCGGCCCGGTCGGCGTCGAGACGTTGGCCGCCGCTTTGTCCGAGCCGCGCGACGCCATCGAGGACATCATCGAGCCTTATCTCATCCAATGCGGCTTGCTGCAGCGCACCCCACGCGGCCGCCTCGTCACCGCCCACGGCTTTCGCCATCTCGGCATGCCGGAACCGGCGCGCGACCCGGCGCAGTTCGGGTTGTTCGGCGACAGCGCCGAAGAATAGTATGCGTCACGCGTGGCCTCGTGCCGGGCATCCACGTCTTTCTTGCTGCATTGTAAGACGCGGATGGCCGGGCCTCCGCGCCCGCCGAAGGGTCGTAACGCACCGCCGCAAAAGCGGTCGCGCTACGGCCGGCAGGCGGACAAGCTTGGCCATGACGGTGCCAGAAGCTTGCGCGACATGACGCAAACTTACCAAGGCGGTTGCCATTGCGGCCGGGTGCGCTTTCGCGTCACCGCGGAGCTGTCGCGCGTCACCTATTGCAATTGCTCGATGTGCGCCAGGAAGGGCTTTCTGCATCTCATCGTGGCGCCGGACAAGTTCGAGCTGCTGTCCGGCAAGGATGCGCTGACGACCTATCGCTTCAACACCGGCGTGGCGCAGCACACCTTCTGCGCCACCTGCGGCATCCATCCGTTCTACGTGCCGCGCTCCGACCCGGACAAGATCGACGTCAATGTGCGCTGCCTCGACGGCGTCGATCCGAAATCGCTCGACATCAAGGAGTTCGACGGCCGGCACTGGGAGGACGCAATGGCCGGGCGCGTGCCGTGGAGATAGGGCGATGAATGTCGTGGCGCCCCTCGACGGCGAAATGCGCGGCGGCCGCCATTGGCTCACCGTGCGGGTCTATTACGAGGACACCGATTTCACCGGCATCGTCTATCACGCCAATTATCTGCGCTTCATGGAGCGCGGCCGCACCAATCATCTGCGGCTCCTTGGCGCCGACCATCGGGCGCTGTTCGAGGAGACGGCAAAGGAGGCGCCGGGCTACGCCTTCGTGGTGCGCTCGATGACCATCGAATACCTGAAGCCGGCGCGCATGGACGATGTGCTCGACGTCATCACCGAGCCGGAGGAGGTCAAGGGCGCTTCCATCACGCTACGCCAGCGCGTCATGCGCGGCGGCGAGCTGCTGGTCGAGGCCCATGTCCGGGTCGCCTTCATTTCCGGCGGCCGGGCGCGGCCCATTCCAAAGCCGCTGCGCATCGCCATGAAGGCGGACCGCGACGCGCTCGAGGCTTGAATTTCTCAAGCCATCGCAAATCGGGTGGCTGGGATCGTCGCGCGCCCTATATTGAACCTTATGAATCGCGAACTCGGCTTTGCATTATTCGACACGGCGCTCGGCCGCTGCGGCATCGTTTGGAGCGAGCACGGCGTTGTCGGCGTGCAATTTCCCGAGCGCAGCGAAGTTGCCACCCTCGCTCGCGTCCAACGGCGCTTTCCGGCGGCGCGAGAGGCGGCGCCGTCGGACGAGGCGCAGCGCGCCATCGCCGGTATCGTCGCGTTGCTCAATGGCGAGCCGCGCGATCTCACTGACGTCGCGCTCGATCTGCAGGACGCGCCGGACTTCAACCGCCGCGTCTATGACGTTGCCCGCAGCATTCGTCCCGGCGCGACATTGTCCTACGGCGAAATCGCGGCGCGGCTCGGCGACCGCAATCTCGCCCGCGACGTCGCCCAGGCACTGTCGCAAAATCCCTGCCCGATCGTCGTGCCCTGCCATCGCGTCATGGCGGCCGGCGGCAAGACCGGCGGCTTTTCCGCGCCTGGCGGGGTCAAGACCAAGCTGAAGCTTCTTTCGATCGAGGGCGCCCAGCCGGAGCAGGCCCCGCTGCTGTTCGACCGCCTGCCGCTGGTGGCGGCGGGCCGGCGCCGGCCCGCCTGAAACCAAAAATTCAGCGGATGACGGTTCCCGGCGGCTCATGTAAACACTCTTTACATGAGCTGGACCAAGGACAGCGGCGACAGCGGCGATCGGGGTCCGCGCGGCTATCACCACGGCAATCTGCGCGAGACCCTTATTCGCGCCGCCCTCGACCTGATCGCCCAGAAGGGCCCGGCAGGATTCACCTTTGCCGATGCGGCGCGCTGGGCCGGCGTCAGTCCGGCGGCGCCGTATCGCCACTTTCGCGACCGCGACGATCTCCTCGCCAATGTCGCTTTGCGCGGCTTCGAGCAATTCGAGGCGGCGCTGGCGTTAGCCTGGGCCGATGGCCGTCCGGACCCGTTCACGGCGTTGCATCGCCTGGGCAAAGCCTATCTCGCCTTCGCCCATGCCGAGCCGGCTTACTATTCGGCGATGTTCGAGGCCGGCATTCCGCCGGACAGCAGCCCCGAATTGCGCGCCGCCGGCGATCGCGCCTTCGCCGTGTTGCGTAGCGCCGCCGAACAGCTTTGCGCGCAAATTCCCGCCAAGGAGCGGCCGCCGGTCTTGATGCTGGCACTGCATATCTGGTCGCTGGCCCACGGCGTGGCGTCGCTGTTCGGCCGCGGCGATGCGGCGCGCCGCACCTTGCCGATGTCGGCCGAGGAGCTGCTGGAAGCCGGCGTGCTGGTTTATCTGCGCGGCCTTGGCGTGCCGGCTGGCGAAACCGGTCGCCGCGCTTAGATCACCAGCGCGCGGGGCTCGCCGTCCCTGCGGTTCCTTGAGAATTTCCCGGCGATCCCTTGACAGCGCATTATGGTGAATGTAAATGTTATTTACA
>JASHQO010000202.1 GCA_030039105.1 Xanthobacteraceae bacterium | reverse complement strand
TGCGGCGCGGCCGGCGCTCAAGGCCGTCGCGACGCCGCCCGACAACGCGGCGTCGGCCGACGCCAAGCGCGTCGCTGCCACGCTCGAGCAGTGCATCGTCGACGGCAACCTCGACGCGGTCTCGGTCGAAGCGCTGCAGAAACTGTTCGCCGCCGCGTCGCGGGTCTACACGGCGCGCGTGGAGTCCGGCGAGAAGTTCGTGCCGGTCCCGAGAAATTCGATTTCCGCCACCGACGTCATGGTCACGGCGAGCGGATTGTTGAAAGCCGCCGATCTCGCCGTGTTCGAGCTCGGCATGTGGCAAAGCTGGACGGGTCGATGAATCGCCGTCATTGCGAGGAGCGAAGCGACGAAGCAATCCAGGGCGGTATCTCTGCGCTGGATTGCTTCGCGGAGCCTGTCATCGGGCCGGCCACTGCGGGCCGGACCCGTTGGCTCGCAATGACGGGCGCTGTGAATAGAAATTCGAACTAGGAGAAACGCTATGGATCTCATCGCTGATCGCGGTCGCCGCGTAACGATCGAGGAGCTCAACACCACGAGGCTGTTGTCGCACGCCCGCAAGCAGGCGCACCAGCGCAGTCTCGACGACATGGTGATCGTCGACGTCGACGCGCACCACTACGAGAACGAGAGCTACGACGAGTTCCTGCCGTTCATGGAAAACGACGTGTTGCGCCAGCTCGCCTTGTCGGCCGGCACCAAGCGCAACCGTACCGGCATCATGGCGAGCCAGGTCGGCTATCAGGACATGGGCGGCCGCGTCACCCGCTATCCGATGCGCGGCTCGGAGAAGACCGATGCGCCGAAGGGCGCCGAGCGCGACATCCAGCTCGGCCACCGCTGGATGGACGCCATGAGCGTCGACTACTCCTGCCTGTTCCCCACCGGCATGCTCAATATCGGCCTGCATCCGCAGAAGGAGATGGAGGTCGATCTGTGCTGGGCCTACAACCGCTGGCTCACCGAGAAGATCATGCCGGAAGCCGACGGCCGCTTCTTCTCGATGCTGTGCCTGCCGTTCAACACGCCCGAGCAGGCGCTGCGCCAGGTCGAGGTGTTCGGCGACCGCAAGCACGTCGGCGGCTTCATGGTCACGACCGTGCGCTCCGACTGCGCGGTCTATGACAACGCCTACATGAAGCTCTACCGCGCCATGGAAGAGCGCGGCCTGGTGCTGTCGTTCCACTCCGGCCCGAACTGGGGCGAGCCGATCTACAAGAGCTGCAACCGCTTCATGGCGGCGCATGCGCTCGGCTTCTCCTGGTACAACGTGCTGCATTGCACGAACTGGGTGGTCAACGGCATGGGCGAGCGGTTCCCGAAGCTGCCGGTGGTCTGGATCGAAGCCGGCATCGCCTGGGTGCCGTTCCTGATGCAGCGGCTCGACCACGAATACATGCTGCGGCCGTCGGAAGCGCCGCTCCTGAAAAAGAAGCCGTCGGACTACATGCGCGACATGTACTATTCGTCGCAGCCGATGGAGATCCAGGACTACGGCGCGATGGAGACGACGTTCCGCATGATCAACGCGGAGACGCAACTGCTCTACTCATCGGACTACCCGCACTGGGACTTCGACCTGCCGTCGACCATCTACGACCTGCCATTCCTGTCGGAGAGGGCCAAGCACAACATCCTCGGCGGCACCGCGGCGCGCCTGTTCAAGCTGCCGCCGCGCAACGACAAGCAGAAAGAGAACCTGAAGAAGTTCGGCAATCTGCACGCCGCCGCCGCGTGATCGACCGGTTGCATTGCGAGGAACGTCTTGATGCCCGGCTTCACCGCCGGGCATCTTACTTTTCCTCCCCCGCTTCGCGGGGGAGGATGATTTTTTTGCTTGGCGCTCTTTGTCTGGTTGCCATCGTTCCGGCGCGCGCCCAGGACGCCGTCGCCGATTTTTATCGCGGCAAGCAGGTCGACATCGTCGTCGGCTCCTCGGCGGGCGGCGGCTACGACACTTATGCGCGGCTGATCGCGCGGCACTTCGGCGCTCACATGCCGGGCAATCCGGAGGTCGTGGTGCAGAACATGCCGGGCGCCGGCAGCGCCAAGGCGGCGGGCTACATTTATTCGGTGGCGGCGCGGGACGGCACCGCGATGGCGGCGGTGTTTCCCGGCGTGCTGCTCGACCCGCTGATCGGCGACGTGCAGGTGCAATACGATCCGAACAAGCTCACCTATGTCGGCAACGCCAATGCCGACGTCTATATCTGCTTCCTGCGCAGCGACGCGCCGGCAAAAACTTTCCAGGACACCTTCAGCCATGAGGCGATCCTCGGCGCCAGCAATGCCGGCGGCACGACGCGCGACCTGCCGGCGATGATGAACAACCTGCTCGGCACCAGGTTCAAGGTCGTCACCGGTTATGCCGGAAGCAAGGAGATCACGCTCGCCATCGAGCGCAACGAGGTGCACGGCGCCTGCGGCATCGGTTGGACCGGACTGCCGACCATGCATCCGGACTGGTTCGCCAAGAAGCTGATGAACGTCATCGTCCAGGTCGACATGAAGGGCCATCCCGATCTCAACGCGATGGGCGTGCCGCTGACCGTGCAATTCGCCAGGAGCGATGAAGACAAGACGGTGATCGAGCTGATCGAAAGCCAGGCCGTGTTCGGCCGGCCCTACATCATGCCGCCCGGCGTGCCGGCCGAGCGCGTCGCCGCGCTGCGCAAGGCTTACGTCGACACGTTCAACGATCCGGCGCTCAAGGCCGAGGCCGCCAAGATGGAGCTCGACATCAACTACATGTCGGGCGACGACCTGCAGGCGCTGGTGGCCAAGCTCTACGCGCTGCCGCCGAACATCGTCGCCCGCGCCAAGCAGGCGCTGATCTACCGGCCGCCGCAGTGAGGCGGCTACGCCGTCTGCGCCACCGGCTTGGTCGCTTCCGGTGCCGTGAGCGTATCGGCTTCCGGCAGCGGCCGGCCCCTGGTCTCGGGCAGGAACGGGATGCAGAACAGGCCGAGGACGTAGAACAGGCCGATGACGGTCGCGGTCTTGCCGTAGCCGCCGAGGCCGACGATCAGGCCGCCGGCGATCAGCGGCGCGATCGCCGAGATCAACCGCGGCGCGTTGAAGATGAAGCCGGCGGCGGTGGCGCGCATGCGGGTCGGGAACAGCTCCGGCAGCCAGATCGGCGTCCAGGAAAAGACGCCCTGGATGAAGAAGCCGTAGACCGCGAAGCCGAACACCAGGACGTGGACGTCCTTGACCCACAGATAAACGATCGGGGTCAGCACCAGGCACATCACGTAGAACAGCGCCGTGGTCGGCTTGCGGCCGAAGCGGTCGGCGACGAAGCCGAAGCCGATGAAGCCGAGCAGCGCGCCGATGTTCTGCACGAGGCCGGCAAGCGCCGCCCAGGTCGGACCGGCAAGCCCGGCGGCGGTCGCGACCGCCGACACGAAGCTCGGCACGAAGCTCGACACGCCCCAATAGCCGATGGTGATCGACAGCGACATGATGAAGGTCAGGACGAGACGCGCGCGCACGGCGGGCTCGGCAAACATGTCGAACAAGGTGAAGCGCACCAGCGCGGTGTCCTCGCCCCTGAGCGCCGCGCCGTGGCGGCGCTGGTCGTAGGCCGCGCGCCGGCGTTTGTCGGATTCCTCCCAGCGCGACGATTCCGGAATGTTGCGCCGGATCCAGAACGCGATCAGCGCCGGCAATATGCCGACCAGGAACATGTAGCGCCAGGCGCTCGGCCCGGAATTGCCGATCGCGAGCCAGACGCCGGACGCCAGGATGCTGCCGATCGGGTAGCCGGATTGCAGGAAGGCGCCGCCCTTGCCGCGCGCGCTGTCCGGCCACAGCTCGGCGGTGATCGAGGCGCCGGTCGCCCATTCCGAGCCGATCGCGAGCCCGACCAGAAAACGGAACGCGGCGAACGACAGCCAATTCCACGACAGCGCGCTCAATCCGGTCAGCGCCGAATAGGCGAGAATCGTGATCATCATCGAGCGCTTGCGGCCGATATAGTCGGCGAGGATGCCGCCGAGCAGTCCGCCGGCGCCCCAGCCGAACACCGTGATGGCGATGACGACGCCGGCATAGTACGGAATGAATTTGTACGCGGACGGATCGAGCAGTTGGTGCAGCGCCACGCCGACGACGAGGATGAGCGAGTACACTTCGAAGCCGTCGAACGACCAGCCGAGCGTGGATGCGACCAGGGCGCGCCACTGCGCGCCGCTGAGCGCGCGATACCACGGCCCGGACGTGCTGGTTGCGGTGGCGGTCATGGCGTTCTCCCCAAGTCGCGCGTTTTTCCCGGGCTCGCGCGGCCCGGCGGCCGGCGCGATCTTTGCGTTTTAGCGATGTCGCGACAAGCCGTCCCGGAGCCTGGTGTGGCGACCCGATAGGCGTGCTAATGAGGCAAAACCGCAACAAGCCGTGAATTGGCCGGTCCGCTAACGCCAGCCGCCGCCCGGAGAAATGCAATGAAGCTCGGCTTCTTCATCATGCCCGTCCACCCGCTCGAGCGCAATTACGCCGAGACGCTGCGCGAAGACCGCGAGGCCTTCATCCTCGCCGACAAGCTCGGCTACACCGAGGGCTATTGCGGCGAGCATCTCACCGACCTCGCCGAGAACATTCCCTCGAGTCTGGTGTTCTGCGCCTCGCTCGCCGGCTTCACGTCGAAGATCAAGCTCGGCACCGCGGTGGTGAACCTGCCGTTCAATCATCCGCTCCTGGTGGCGACGCAGGCGGCGCTGATCGACAACCTGCTCGAAGGCCGGCTGCTGCTCGGCATCGGCGCCGGCGTGCTGCGCACCGACATGGAGGCCATGGAGCAGCTCGACGCCGACCGCGGCGCCATGTTCGCCGAGGCCATCGATCATATTCTCAAGCTGTGGGCCGGCGCGGCGCCCTACAACATCGCCGGCAAGTACTGGAACATATCGACCGCCAAGACGCTGTGGCCGGAGATCGGCCTCGGCAACGTGGTCAAGCCGTACCAGAAGCCGCACCCGCCGATCCTCGGCACTGCGACCGACCCGGATTCCAAGGGCCTGATCGCGCTCGGCCGCCGCGGCTGGTGGCCGGTCTCGTCGCACTTCCTGCACCGGAACCACCTGTTGAGCCAGTGGAGCAACTACGCCAAGGGCTGCGCCGAAGGCGGCCATCGCGCCGACCGCGCCAACTGGCGCGTCGCCCGCTCGATCTTCGTCGGCGACGACGACAAGATCGCGCGCGCCTATGGCGGCGACGACGCGAGGAGCCCATACCGTTTCTACATGAACCAGCTCACCGCCAAGCTGCGCAAAGGCAAGAAGCTCGGCGGCTTCAAGGAGCGGCTCGACATGCCCGACGAGGCTCTCACGCTCGACTACATCTTCGACAACGTGGTGATCCGCGGCAGCGTCAACCGCGTGGTCGACGGTATCCTGTCGCTGCACGAGAAGATCGGCGAGTTCGGCACGCTGTTGTATTGCGGCAAGGACTGGGTCGATGCTGCGCTGTCGCGCCGCTCCATGGAGCTGATGGCCGAGAAGGTGATGCCGGCGGTGAACGCGGCGATCGGCAAACGGGCCGCGGCCGAGTAGCCCACAGAAAAAGAATCGACGGCCGGAACCGGACACGGTTACCGGAATTTTAATCTGCGATGCCGCGAAATGTGGCAGGGCGACGACCGCCGCCCTGCTTATCAAACGGACGTTTTAATTTAACCTTAGTGGCATCAATGACTTAGATTGCCTTTTGTGCGGTGCACAAAAGGCTGGATTTTCTGTCTTGGAGAGGCTAAGCAGAGTCATTCAAAATACACATAAGGGACGGACCCCAGCATGAAGACGATGCTAGCTGCGTGCTTTATTCTCGGCCTTTCCATGACGGCCGCCAGCGCGATCGATCTTGCCGAGCTTGCGCCGTGCAAGCCCGCAGCCGCCAGGATGTGCGATCGCTCGGGCGGCATGACGTGGAGCAATCTGCTGCGCTGTGGCGCAACGCTCGCCGCCCATAGCTGGCGGGTATCCAGCGACTGCCGCGCGGTGCTGCACAAGTACGGCCAGCTATAACCGCCGGGTCGAAAGACCGCGAACCATTTTCGGGACTGCAAAACCCC
>JASHQO010000201.1 GCA_030039105.1 Xanthobacteraceae bacterium | reverse complement strand
GCTCGGCGCCGTGCATGCCGTCGTCTACTGGATCAGCGTCAGCGTGTTGACGCCCTTCATTCTTCTGCTCGGCCTGTTCAACGCCCGCCGGCGCCTGCTCCACGACATCGTGGTCGGCACGGTTGTCATCAATAATCCGGACCGGACGGCGGCATTGCGGACGCGATTGCGGCGCTAGAGAGGCGGATTTGACCTTTGACGCGCAGGCGCCGTTCGGGCGATCCTAAGGCGGCGGCCGGATTCGGACCGGCTGCGACGCAACGCCAAAGCGCCCCGTGACCCAGCACTCGCGTGACACGCCGCAATTCTACCTGACCGCACCCTCGCCGTGCCCCTATCTGGCCGGCAAGGAGGAGCGCAAGGTCTTCACGCACCTGGTCGGCGAGCGCGCCGGCGAGCTCAACAACATCCTCACCCATGGCGGCTTCCGCCGCAGCCAGTCGATCGCCTATCGGCCGGCCTGCGATGGCTGCCGCGCCTGCGTCTCGGTGCGCGTCGTCGTCGACGATTTCCGGCCGACCCGCGGCATGCGCCGCATCCTCAAGCGCAACGTCGACATCGGCGCCGAGATGCGCGTCGCAGTGCCGACCTCGGAGCAGTATTCGATCTTCCGCGCTTATCTCGATTCGCGGCACCGCGACGGCGGCATGGCCGACATGACCGTGCTCGACTACGCCATGATGGTCGAGGACAGCCACATCGAAACCCGCATCGTTGAATATCGCCGCCGCGAGCCGGGCGCGGGCCCAGGCGATCTGGTCGCCGTCGCGCTCTCCGACGTGCTCAGCGACGGCCTGTCCATGGTCTATTCGTTCTTCGAGCCCGACGAGGCCGGGCGTTCGCTCGGCACCTTGATGGTGCTCGACCACATCGCCCGCGCGCGGCGCATGGGGCTCGCTTACGTCTATCTCGGCTATTGGGTGCGCGGCTCGCGCAAGATGGATTACAAGAGCCGCTTCTTGCCGCAGGAGCGGCTGACGCCCGACGGCTGGGCGCGGGTGGAATGAATGTAGCCGGGCTTTCAGCCCAGCTTGATATTGGCTTCGCGCACCACGCGGCTCCACAGCGTCATCTGGTCATCGATATAGGCGCCGAATTCCTGCGCCGTGTTCGGGCGCGACTCGACGTTGAGATCGGCGAAGCGGCTGCTGACCTCCGATGAACGCAGCGCCGTGTTGAGACCGAGATTGAGCCTGCGCACGATCGACTCCGGCGTACCGTGCGGGACGAACACGCCGTTCCAGTCATAGCCTTCGAAGCCCGGCAAGGTATCGGACATCGCCGGGATATCCGGCAGGCTCGCCAACCGTCCTTTGCCGGTTTGCGCGATGGCCTTGACCTTGCCGGACTTGATCAGGCCGACCACCGCCGAACCGTTGGAGAAGACGAATTTGACTTGGCCCGCCATGACATCGGTGATGGCAAGACCGCCGCCGCGATACGGGATGTGATTGATCTTGATGCCGGCCGTGCGCTTGAACAGTTCGAGCAACAGATGCTGCAGCGTGCCGTTGCCCGACGACGCCATGTCGATGCCGTCGGGCGAAGCCTTGGCGTAGGCGATCACGTCGGCGACGCTGGTCACCGGCACCGACGGCGTGCAGACCAGAATGTTCGCCACCAGCCCGACCAGGAAGACCGGGTCGAAATCCTTGCGGTAGTCGAACGGCAGATCCTGATAGAGCGAGCCGTTCACCGAGAACGCCGTGGCATCGTGCAGGATGGTGTAGCCGTCGGGATCGGCCTTGGCGACCATAGCCTCACAGATGGTGCCGCCGGCGCCGCCGCGATTTTCGATGGCGAATGGCTGGCCGAGATCCTGGCTCAGCTTGGCGTAGATGATGCGCGCCGTGGTGTCGGCGCCGCCGGCCGGCGGATAGGGCACCATCACCCGCACCGGACGGTTCGGCCAGGCGGATTGCGCATTGGTCCGGCCGAGCAGCGGCGCGCCCGCCATGGCGGCGAGCAATGCGCGTCTTGTGGGATTGCCGCCGGACATCGTCCCCTCCCCGCTCGCTAACGCATGATCCCGAAAAAGCCGGCCCTCGGACTTGATCCGAGGGTGGCAGCCGATTTTCGGAAAAGATCATGCGCAAGCAAAAGGCTGGAGCGGGATGACGATTCGGCCAAAACTCATCCCACTCTAGAACCGGTAGGCGATGCCACCCTTGAGCATGTTGAGCGAGGTAGTAGCGCTGCGCGAAGGCGTGGAAACCACGCCGGCGGCCGTGATGTCGGTAATGCTGAAGGTGGCGGTGCTGAATTTCACGTAGTCGTATTCGAGCTTCGCCGACCAGTGCGCGAGGAAGCCCCACTCGACTCCGGCGCCGACCGTCCAGCCGCTGCGCGTGTCGGCGGAGCTGGTCGTCGCTGCCAATGCGCCGCCGGGCGTGGTGGTGATGCTGCTGGCGTCGAAACGCGCCCAGGCCCCGCCGCCTTTGGCGAACAACAGCCAATTATCGCTGACCGCATAGCCGAGACGGCCGGTCAACGTGGCAATCCACCTGACCGTGCTCGACTCGTTGGCGATGTCGCCGTTGACGACGCTGATGTCCGTCGCAGTGCCGTGCAGATGGGCCCAGGTGTAATCGCCGTCGATGCCCAGCACCACCTGTTTGATCTGATAATTGAAGCCGCCATAAAAGCCGCCGAGCACGCCGCTGTCGTCGACCGGATTGAGCACGGTGCCGGGCGGAAATGCGGCGCCAGGATTGTTGGTAACGATGGTGACCTGCTCCTGCTCCCAGCCGCCGCCGACTTCGCCGCCGAGATAGAAGCCGGTCCAGCTCGGAGCTACAGAAGGGATGGGCAAAGCTTTCACCGGCATGTCGGCGGCCGACGCGCCCAGGGCCGGCAGTGCTGTGGCAGCGGCGGCTATGGCAACGAGAAGCTTGCGCATGATCCTATCCCCCCTCTACGCAATGAGCTTACGCGCACTGACCGGAAGTGGAAATCTTCGTCGGCTCCTGCCCACCGCAATTTCCGTAAGTCTTTCATGGATCCATACGCGTCGCGCCGGGATTTTCAAACGTGTTGCCGGTCTGCCACAGCGGATCGGCCGACCGTGCGGGGCGCGACACACCCGCCGTCGCGACGAGCCGTCGACGGAGAACGCGGTAGGCGTCGCAGCGTCAGCCGCGCCAAACGTCGCTACTCGCCTGCGGCCTTGCCGTTGTCGGCGCGGCGGCCGAATTTCAGGTTGGTGAGGAAACGCTCCGGCTTGACGCGGCCGGCGTCGCCGCGGTTGCCGCGCCAGGGTGCGAGCTCTTTGATCGTCTGATTGAAGCTGCGGCCGGCGGAATCGATCCAGGTCAAGCCGTCGGCGGCCTTGAACGTCGTGACGTCGGAGAGACCGCCGTCCTTGTGGCGCTGCAGGCGGACGCCGCGGCCGCGGCCCATCTCAGGCACCTGGTCGAGCGGGAAGATCACCATCTTGCGGTTGTCGCCGATCGCCGCCGCGAGCTCGCCCTCGACCGGCGCGATGGCGCGGGCCTGGTCGGGCGCTTTGACGTTGAGAATCTGTTTGCCCTTGCGCGTATTGCCGAGGCATTCGTCCTCGGGCACGACGAAGCCGCGGCCGGATTTGCTCGCCACTAAAAGCTTCTGTCCGCCCTGATAGCGGAACACCGACACGACGTCGGCGTCCTGCTCGATTTCGGCGAACAGCCGGACCGGCTCGCCATGGCCGCGTCCGCCCGGCAGCTTGGCGGCCTCGATGGTGTAGCAGCGGCCGTTGGTGGCGAAGACCAGAAGCTTTGACGTCGTCTCGGCAAAGAACGCGAGCTTGAGGCCGTCGTCGGCCTTGAACGCAAGGCTCGACAGATCGGCAACCTGGCCGCGCAGCGCGCGGATCCAACCCTTCTCCGAGACCACGACGGTGATCGGCTCGCGCTCGACCAGCGCCTCCTCGATCGCCGCCTCGTCGTGCTCGGGAGCCACGGCAAAGGTGGTGCGGCGCTTGCCGAGCGGCGTCTTCGGCCCGTAGGTATCGCGAACCTGGCGGACCTCGTCGGCGATCTTCTTCCACTGCTGCTTCTCCGAGCGCAGCAGCTCTTCGAGCGACTTCTTCTCGGCGCGCAGCTCCTTGTCTTCTTTCTTGATCTCCATCTCCTCGAGCCGGCGCAAGTTGCGCAGCCGCATATTGAGGATGGCATCGGCCTGCACGTCGGAGAGCTTGAAGCTTTTCATCAGCACCGGCTTCGGCTCGTCCTCGGCGCGGATGATCTTGATGACCTTGTCGAGGTTGAGGTAGGCGACCAGATAGCCGCCCAGCACTTCGAGCCGGTGCTCGATCTGATTGAGCCGGTAGCGCGAACGGCGCAGCAGCACGTCGCGGCGATGGGCGAGCCATTCGCTGAGCGCCTCGGCGAGGCCGACGACTTTCGGGATGCGGCCGCGCACCAGCACGTTCATGTTGAGCGGCACGCGGCTTTCAAGCTCGGTGAGCTTGAACAGGCTCTCCATCAAGAGCGCGGGGTCGACCGAGCGGGAACGCGGCTCGAACACGATGCGGATGTCTTCGGCCGACTCGTCGCGCATGTCGGCAAGGAGCGGCAGCTTCTTCTCGTTGATCAGCTCGGCGATGCGCTCGACCAGGCGCATCTTCTGCACCTGCCATGGGATTTCCGTGACCACGATCTGATAGGTGCCGCGCCCGGTATCTTCGGTGGTCCAGCGGGCGCGAACGCGGAACGAGCCGCGGCCGGTGGTGTAGGCTTCCGCTATGGTTTCCGGCGGATCGACGACGATGCCGCCGGTCGGGAAATCGGGGCCGGGCACGTATTTGAGCAACGTCCTGGTGCGTGCCTTCGGCTGCTCGATCAGATAGAGCGCGGCGTCGCACAGTTCGGCGATGTTGTGCGGCGGGATCGAGGTCGCCATGCCGACGGCGATGCCTTGGGCACCGTTGGCCAACAGATTCGGGAACGCCGCCGGCAGCACCACCGGCTCCTGCGACAGCCCGTCGTAGTTCGGGCGGAAATCCACGGCGTCTTCGTCGATGCCGTCGAGCAGAAGCCGCGCTGCCTCGGTCAGCCGCGCTTCGGTGTAGCGGTAGGCGGCGGGGTTGTCACCGTCGACATTGCCGAAATTGCCTTGGCCGTCGACCAGCGGGTAGCGCGAGGAAAAATCCTGGGCGAGCCGCACCAGCGCGTCATAGATCGCCTGGTCGCCGTGCGGGTGGAAGTTGCCCATCACGTCGCCGACGATCTTGGCCGATTTCTTGAAGGTAGCGCCGGGATCGAGGCGCAGGAGCCGCATGCCGTAGAGGATGCGGCGATGCACCGGTTTGAGCCCGTCGCGCGCATCGGGCAGCGCGCGATGCATGATGGTTGAGAGCGCGTAGGCGAGATAGCGCTCTTCCAGCGCCTCGCGCAGCGGGACTTCCTGCACGCCTTCGGGCTCGGCGGGAATCACTTTCTTGTTCATAATGAGCTAGCGCTAGCGCGGTTGCGGCGCGCGAACAAGGGACGAATAAGACCGTGATCGGGAACAGCTTTTCTTAATCCTTCGGGCGCCAAAATGGAACCGTGGCGTGGCGGAGGAGTACGACAGCGGCGTGCCACGGCGAGCGCCGGCAACGGGAGGCAGATCATGCGCGCAGTTTTGACGACATTGGTTGTGGCAGCCTGCATCGGCCTTGGCGCGACATCCGCGTCGCTCGCCCAGCAGCGGTCCCTGGGTTTCTATGGCTATGGCGGCTACACCTACGGCTGGGGCGGCCAGCCTGGCTTGAATTACGTTCCCGCCTGTCCAATCGCCTATCATTACACCTGCTGGCGCGATCCTTACGGCTATCAGCGCTGCGGCTGCGTCGTCGGACAGGGATGGTGGTAAGCGGCGAGCTCTTTAGGCCGAGCGGCTTGCGGCGGCGGCGAAGGCGCGCGCGATCGCGGCGACGAAGTGGGCGCGCGGGTCCGGCATGGCGAGCCCGCGCGGCGCAAAGGCGTGGCGGTCGAGAAAAAATCCGGTCAGCGCGAACGCGGCGGCGAGATCGGCGGCCGATGCCGTGACCGTGTCGTCATGCAGGAACGCCGGCAGCACCAGAAGCTTGTCGCGATACGGCTCGCCTGCGGCGCGCGAGACGGCGCGGCCCGAGCGCGGCGACACGTAGATGAGCTCGTCGGTCGCGCCGGTCGCGGCGCAGGATCCGAGATCAAGCCCGAAGCCGAGTTCCGCCAGAAAGGCGAGCTCGAAGCGGGCGATCAGCGGCGCCACCGCGAACGGATCGTCGAGCCGGTCGAGAATGTCATCGAGCGCGCCATAGATCGCCGCGTGCGGCTCGCGCTCGGCGAGGAGCCGGCACAAAGCCGCGAGGTGGGTCACGCCATGGACCGCGTGCGCCGCGGAGAGAAAACCGGCGGCGCGCAGATTGATGCCCTCGACCGCATAGTTGCCGAGGTGCTCGTCGAGCCGCGCCCGCCAGGTGGCGCGCAGCGAATTGCCCGGCTGCAGCACGCCGCGCAGCCGCGTGCCGACGCCGCCGTGCACCAAGCCGAGATGGCGGCCACGCTCCAGCGTCATCAATTCGAGAATGACGCTGGTCTCGCCGTGGCGCTTGACCCCGAGCACGATGCCTTCGTCGGTCCATTGCATGGCAGATATATGTGTTGGCCGTCGTCCTGAATCAGGTGCCAGCCGTGGATCGTATCACTCCTTCGGAAAATCGAGGCCCATTTCCCGATAACGGTCCGGATCGTCGCCCCAGCCTTCGCGCACTTTGACGAACAGAAAAAGGTGCACCGGCTGCCCGACCGCGGCGGCGATATCCGTGCGCGCCGCGGCACCGATCGCCTTGATGGCGCTGCCGCCCTTGCCGAGCACGATTTTGCGCTGGCTCTCGCGCTCGACATAGATGGTCTGCTCGATGCGGACCGAGCCGTCGCGCAGCTCCTTCCACGCCTCGGTCTCGACCGTCGACTGGTACGGCAGCTCCTGGTGCAGCCGCAGATAAAGCTTTTCCCGGGTGATCTCGGCGGCGAGCTGGCGCAGCGGTGCGTCGGAGATCTGGTCTTCCGGATAGAGCCAGGGGCCGGCCGGCATATGCTCGGCCAACCAGCGCTTGAGATCGGCGACGCCGTCGCCGGACAGCGCCGAGATCATGAAGGTCGCGGCAAACGCCGTGCGGTCGTTCAGCGTCTGCGCCAGGGTCAAGAGCGCCGGCTTGTCGACCAGATCAATCTTGTTGAGCACCAGCACCTTGGTCGACCGGACGTCGCCCAGCGTGCGCAAAATGGCGTCGTCGTCATCCTGCACGGCCCTTTTAGCGTCGATCAGCAGGGCAACGATATCGGCGTCGTGGGTCGAGCCCCACGCGGTCGTGACCATGGCGCGGTCGAGACGGCGACGCGGCAAAAAGATGCCCGGCGTGTCGACGAAGATGAGTTGCGCCGCGCCCGCGGTGGCGATGCCGCGCACCAGGCTCCGCGTGGTCTGCACCTTGGGCGTGACGATGGAAATCTTGGTGCCGACCAGCGCATTGGCGAGCGTCGATTTGCCGGCATTGGGCGCGCCGATCAACGCCACGAAGCCGCATCGCGGCGCGGCGGCTGGCTCGGCAGCCTCGCCCGGCTCAGCCATCGCGCGCAGGTTTGACGCGTTCGCGCGTCAGCATGGCGGCGGCGGCGGCCTGCTCGGCGACCCGCTTGGAGCGGCCGGTGCCTTCGGCGGGCGCGAAACTGGGTAGCTGCACGGCGACGCGGAATTCGGGGCTGTGATCCGGGCCGGTACGGGCGACCTCGCGATAGGTCGGCGTCGGCAACCCGCGCGCCTGCGCCCACTCCTGCAGCACCGTCTTCGGATCGCGCTGCGGCTGGGCGGTGGCCTGCATGCGCACCTGCCACAACCGCTCGACCAGGCTTTCGGCGGCCGGATAGCCGCCGTCGAGATAGACGGCGCCGATCAGCGCTTCGCAGACGTCGGCGAGAATCGCCGGCCGCTTGCGGCCGCCGGCATTGGCTTCCGAAGAGCCGAGCCGGATCGCGGCGCCGAGCTCGATGTTGCGGGCAATCTCGGCGCAGGTCTCCTTGCGCACCAGGTCGGCGAGGCGGCGCGACAGCTCGCCCTCGTCGGCCCTCGGAAAGGCGCGATACAGCAGGTCGGAAATCACCAGGCCGAGCACGTGGTCGCCGAGGAATTCGAGCCGCTGGTACGAGTTGGCGCGATTGCCGCCCTTGAGCGCCGAGATATGCGTGAGCGAGGATTCGAGCAGCGCGCTATCTTTGAATTTGTAGCCGATGCGCTCTTCGAGCGCGGTGCCGCGGCGGCGGCGGCGCGGCTCTTTCTGGCCGTCCGCCGCGGCCGCGTCGGTCGCGACGACCGCAGCGGCGGCGGCGAGCTCGGCGGCAGGCGGTTCGCGGCGGCTCCTTCCTGCCCCGCTCGCGGGAGCCGGTACGGTCGTAGCTTTGGCTTTGCCGCGGCGGCTCATCTCACCAGCGTGGACATCCGGCTCCAGCGCACGTCCCACGGCCAGCGCCACACCTCCCAGGCATGGGTGCCATCCTTGATCGAGAAGAAAATGATCTGCGCCTTGCCGATGATGTTTTCGTAAGGAACGTAGCCGACCTGGCTGAGCACGCGGCTGTCGGTCGAGTTGTCGCGGTTGTCGCCCATCATGAAATAGTGATCGGGCGGCACCGTGTAGACCGGCGTGTTGTCGTAGAAGCCGTTGTCGGTGAGATCGAGCGTGTTGTAGCTCACGCCGTTGGGCAGGGTCTCGCGATACTGCTTCACTCTCTGCGTGACGCCCTCGTCGTCGGTGACGAAGTCCTCGATGCGTTCGCGCTTGACCGGCTCGCCGTTGATGTTAAGCACGCCGTCGATCATCTGAATCTTGTCGCCGGGCAGCCCGATGACGCGCTTGATGTAGTCGATCGAGTCGTCTTTCGGCAGACGGAACACGACGACGTCGCCACGGTGCAGCGCGTTGCCGAAAATCCTGCCGGAGAATACCCGCGGCGAGAACGGCAGCGAGTAGTGGGTGTAGCCGTAGGAATACTTCGACACGAACAGATAATCGCCGACCAGGAGCGTCGGGATCATCGAGCCGGACGGAATATTGAACGGCTGGAACAGAAAGGTGCGGATGACGATCGCGATGATGAGGGCATGAAAGACGACGCGGACCGTTTCGGCGAAGCCACCCTCTTTTTTCTTGAGATCCTGCTTTTTGCTGTCGGTCTGCACGCTCATCGGCCTCGTCCCGCGGTTCCCGCACCCCGCCCCGCGATCTTGTAGCCGTTGAAAACTTCAGGCGCAATTGCACGCGGGATTTCGCCGCGGCATTGCGCCGCCGCGTTTTACTTAACGATTACATGGGCTTGTGCCGCAGCGCGGCCAACATGACGAATATTTCATTGCAGCCATCGGCACCCGCCCATTCGCGTTCCCCCGTGAGTCGCCGAACGGCGCCGTGGTGCTTCAGCCTGCAGCGGCCGGCACGGCCGAAATGATGACGAAGGCGTGCGCCATCGGCCCCTCGTCGGTGATCGTGACGTCGATGCGCGCTTCGTGGCCCGGCGGCGTGATGGCGTCGAGACGCCGCTTGGCGCCGCCGGTGAGCGCCATGGTCGGCCGCCCCGACGGCAGGTTGATCACGCCCATGTCGCGCCACCACACGCCGGCGCGGATGCCGGTGCCCAGCGCCTTGGCGCAGGCCTCCTTGGCGGCAAAGCGCTTGGCATAGGTCTCGACCCGGTTGCGCCGTCGCTCGGCGCGGGCGCGTTCGGTCGGCGTGAAAATGCGGTCGATGAAGCGATCGCCGTGACGCTCGATGACCTTGGCGATGCGGCGCACGTCGCAGATATCGGAACCGATGCCGAGGATCACCCGCCGGCCCCGATCTTTCGCCGGCCGCGATTTATCGCCGCGTGCATCTTGCGCACCATGTCGCCGAGGCCGTCGAAAATCGCCTCGCCGATCAGAAAGTGACCGATATTGAGCTCGACGATCTCCGGTAGCTGCGCAATTTGCTCCGCGGTGATGAAGTCGAGGCCATGGCCGGCATGCACTTCGAGCCCGGCACGCTGCGCCAGCGCCGCGCCGCGCACGATGCGCTCGAATTCGGCGCTGGCCGCCGCGGCATCTCGCGCCGTCACGGCGTCGCACCAGGCGCCGGTGTGTATCTCGATCGCTGGCGCGCCGATAGCGGCTGCGGCTTCGATCTGCGCCGGCTCGGCGGCAATGAACAGCGACACGCGGATGCCGGCCTCGGCAAGCCTGGCGACGCTGTCGCGCAGCGCGGCACGCTGGCCGGCGGCGTCGAGGCCGCCTTCGGTGGTGCGCTCCTGCCGCCGCTCGGGCACGATGCAGGCGGCGTGCGGGCGGACCTTGCAGGCGATGCCGACCATCTCCGCCGTCGCCGCCATTTCCAGATTGAGCGGCTTGGCGATGCGCGCCTTCAGCCGCGTGACATCGTCGTCGACGATGTGGCGACGGTCCTCGCGCAAATGCGCGGTGATGCCGTCGGCGCCGGCGGCGATGGCGATCTCGGCCGCCTTCACCGGATCGGGGTGCCGGCCGCCGCGCGCATTGCGCACGGTGGCGACGTGATCGATATTGACGCCGAGGCGGATGGGTGAATTCGCGGCCATATGCTTGCTTTAGCTTGATCCGCTCGATCGCGCCGGGAGGCCTAGCCGTTCACGCGTTCGGCGTTGGCGACCACCTTCTTAGCCCGGAGCTGCGAGATGATCGAGGTGAGATGCTTGAGGTTATAGACCTCGAGATCGATGGTCATCTCGGTGAAGTCAGGCGACTGGCGCGACATTTTGATGTTGTCGATATTACCGTCGTGATCGGCGATCACCTGGGTGATCTGCGCCAGCGTGCCCGGCTCGTTGACCGAATGCACCGCGAGCCGCGCCGGGAAGCGCTGCGGCGCCGTGTCGTCGACGTCCCAGCGCACGTCGAGCCAGCGGTCCGGCTCGTCCTCGAACTGCTTCAGCGCCTCCGACTGGATCGGGTAGATGGTGATGCCCTCCCCCGGCGTCATGATGCCGACGATGCGATCGCCCGGCACCGCGCCGCCGTTCGGCGCAAATCGCACCGGCAGGTCGGTGTTGATGCCACGGATCGGCAGCGCCGCGCCGGTCTCGCCGTCGCTCGGCACCTTGAACTTGACCGCCTTGCTCCATTTCAAGCCGAACCAGCCGCTCTCGGCCTTCGGCGCGATCGGCGTCACGCGCTCGTCCTTGTAGTCGGGATACATGGCGCGCACCACGTCGGACGCCCGCATTTCGCTGCGGCCGACCGCGGAGAACACGTCGTCGAGCGAGCCGCGGGCGAGCCGCGGCAGCGCGCCTTCGAGCTGCTCGTCGGAATAGGCGATCTTGGCGCGTTGGCACAGCCGCTCGACGATGCGGCGGCCGAGCGCCGAATACTGGCGGCGCACCGCCTCGCGGGTGGCGCGGCGAATGGCGGCGCGCGCCTTGCCGGTGACGACGATCAATTCCCAGGCCGCCGGCGGCGAGACTTGCGCCTTCGAGGTCAGGATCTGCACCTCGTCGCCGTTCTGCAGCGCCGACGACAGCGGGCCGATCTTGCCGTTGATCTTGGCGCCGATCGCCATATTGCCGACGTCGGTGTGCACCGCGTAAGCGAAGTCGATCGGCGTGGCGCCGCGCGGCAGCGCGATCAGCTTGCCCTTCGGGGTGAAGCAGAACACCTGGTCGTGGAACAGTTCGAGCTTGGTGTGCTCGAGAAATTCTTCCGGGTTGGAGCCTTCGGCCAACAGCTCGACGGTGCGGCGCAACCAGGCATAGGCATTGGATTCCCGCGACAGCATCTCGGTCGGCGAGCCGGCGTTGTCCTTGTAGAGCGCGTGCGCGGCGATGCCGTATTCGGCGATCTGCTGCATCTCGCGGGTGCGGATCTGCAGCTCGACGCGCTGCTTGCCCGGCCCGATCACCGTGGTGTGGATCGAGCGGTAATCGTTCTGCTTCGGCGTCGAGACGTAGTCCTTGAAGCGCCCCGGCACGACCGGCCACGAGATATGGACGATGCCCAGCGCCTGGTAGCACTCGGCGACCGTGCCGACGATGACGCGGAAGCCGAAAATGTCGGAGAGCTGCTCGAAGCCGACGGCCTTGCGCTCCATCTTGCGCCAGATCGAGTAGGCGCGCTTGCGCCGGCCGAGGACGTCGGAGGTGATGCCGCGGTCGGCGAGCTTTTTGGTGAGCTGCTGCTCGATCTCGCTGATCCAGCCGCTCGAGCGCTGTGCCAGCGCTTCGAGCCGCTCGGTGATGACGCGGTGCGCCTCGGGATTGAGCTCGCGGAACGACAGATCCTCGAGCTCCTCGCGCATCTCATGCATGCCCATGCGGCCGGCGAGCGGCGCATAGATATCCAACGTCTCTTCCGCCGTGCGCCGGCGCGCTTCCGGCGGCCGATGCGACAGCGTGCGCATATTGTGCAGCCGGTCGGCGAGCTTGATCAGCAGCACGCGCACGTCGGCGGCGATCGCGAGCAAAAGCTTGCGCAGGTTCTCGGCCTGCTTCGCCTCCTTGGAGACGAGGTCGAGCTTCATCAGCTTGGTCAGCCCGTCGACCAGGCCGCCGATGTCACGGCCGAACAGCCGGTCGATCTCGGCGCGGGTGGCGTCGGTATCCTCGATGGTGTCGTGCAGCAGCGCCGCCGCAATGGTGGCATCGTCGAGCTTGAGGTCGGTGAGAATGGCGGCAACTTCGAGCGGATGGGAGATATACGGATCGCCGGACGCCCGCTTCTGCTCGCCATGGGCCTTCATGGCGTAGACATAGGCGCGATTGAGCAGGTCTTCGTTGGTGGCGGGGTTGTAGTGCTTGACCCGGTCGATCAGCTCGTATTGGCGCATCATCGGCGGCTTGCGCGCCGGCCTGGCGGCACCCTCGCCGTTGGCCTTCGGCACCAGGTTAGGAGCGCGCGCCACCGGCACCCGGGGACGGGGCTGGTTCTGCATCCGCGGCAGATCGATGGGCGAGCGCGGCATGACGATCCGGAGCGTCGAAGGCTTAAAGCCGACAGAGTCGGCCGATATCATCCCAAGGATATCATGGGGCAAAGCCGGCGCCACAAGGCGCGCATTCGATGCCTATTGGCGCCCGACAGACCGCAAATACGACTTGGGCGGCGATCAGGATCGCCGCCCAACACCAAGTCTTCGTTAACGAATTGCGCCGAAAGCGCCGCGCCTTACTCCTCTTCGTCGCCAGCGTCGGGCTCCGGCTGGATCTCGGGTGGCGTCAGGCCCTCGAGGCCCTTGAGCAACTCTTCCTCGGTCATGCGATCGGTGGTGACGTCGGTGTCGTCGGCATCGACCCCGGTGCCGGGGGCGCCGATCAGCGGCACCGTCTCCGGTTCCGGCTCGTCGACTTCGACATATTTCTGCAGCGAATGGACGAGTTCCTCCTTGAGGTCCTCGGGCGATATCGCCTGTTCGGCGATCTCGCGCAGCGCTACAACCGGATTCTTGTCGTTGTCGCGCTCGACGGCGATCTGGGTCCCCGACGAGATCATGCGCGCGCGGTGGCTCGCCAGCAGCACAAGATCGAAGCGGTTTTCCACCTTGTCGATGCAATCTTCAACGGTAACGCGGGCCATGAATGGAAGCTCCTGAAAGTGGTTTCCCGGGGGTTCCCCTGCAACCGGGCCTTGTCCACAATTGTGGCGTTTACGTACAGTCACCGACCACGAAGTTCAAGTGTGAATTTGGCGGCCGCGATTTTTAACTTGGCGGCCGCGCCACGCTCTGTTACCCAAAATTCCGGGAACGAACTCGCGGCGTTCCGAATCATACTCTCGGATGTGCCGCGACGGCGTGCCACAGTGCACTTGCCACGGTGCTCGCGCAACAAGGCGCTAGCGATCAAGGCGCTAGCGATATTGTACCGCACCGTGCCATCGCACTGCGCCCGCCGAGAGGTCCCGCTGGCGACGCACGATTTAAATCGAACGCCGGACACGTCGGAAGCATTGCGGACGATCCGGTTTCATCACGAGACGCAGTACGAGAGACACCATGTCGGCACAAACTGAAAAAATCGCGCTCTTCATCGACGGCGCAAATCTTTATGCCACCGCCAAATCGCTCGGCTTCGACATCGACTACAAGCGCCTGTTGCGCGAGTTCCAGTCGCGCGGCTACCTGGTGCGGGCATTCTATTACACCGCGGTGATCGAGGATCAGGAATACTCCTCGATCCGGCCGCTGATCGATTGGCTCGACTACAACGGCTACACCGTCGTCACCAAGGCGACCAAGGAATTCGTCGATCAGACCGGCCGGCGCAAGGTCAAGGGCAACATGGACATCGAGCTCGCGGTCGACGCCATGGAGCTGGCGCCGCACATCGACCAAATGGTGCTGTTCTCCGGTGACGGCGATTTCCGTTCGCTGGTCGAGGCGGTGCAGCGCCGCGGCGTGCGCGTGATCGTCGTCTCCACCATCTCGACGCAGCCGCCGATGGTCGCCGACGAATTGCGCCGCCAGGCCGACCAGTTCGTCGACATTCTCGAGCTGCAGTCGAAGATCGGCCGCGATCCGGCCGAGCGGCCGATGCGCGAACCGAGGGAGCCGCGCGAAGGCCGCGAGCCACGGCATACCCCGCAATTCCTGCAGCGCAGCGCTGCCACGGCGCGGGTCGAAGTCGACGACGAATTCGAGGAAGACTAGAGTTTTCCAAAGGAGCGTGATCTTTTCGCAAGATCATGCCCGCGTTAAAAACCAAAGCGGCGGCGCGTCCGAACGATTCACCCGGGCACGACTGCCCGCGCTGTCCCCGCCTCGTCGCCTTTCGCAAGGCTTGGCGCAAGAGCGAACCCGATTGGTTCAACGCCCCGGTCGAATCGTTCGGGCCGCGGGATGCGCGTCTGCTCATCGTCGGGCTGGCGCCGGGACTGCGCGGCGCCAACCGCACCGGCCGGCCGTTCACCGGCGATTATGCCGGCGACCTGCTGTACCAGACCTTGCTCGAATTCGGCTTCGCCCGCGGCCGATATCGGGCTCACCCCGACGACGGCCTGGAATTAATCGATTGCCGCATCACCAACGCGGTGCGCTGCGTGCCGCCGGAGAACAAGCCGACGCCGCAGGAGATCGCGACGTGCCGGCCGTTCCTCGCGGCGACGATTGCCGACATGCCGCGGCTTGTCGCGGTGGTCGCGCTCGGGCACATCGCCCACGAGACGTTTGTTTCGGCGCAACAGGCGCGCCGGGCGAGCCATCCGTTCGGCCACGGCCGCGTGCATCCGATCGGCAAGCTGAAGCTTTTCGACAGCTACCACTGCTCGCGCTACAACACCAACACCGGCGTGCTGACGCCGCAAATGTTCCGTGAGGTGTTCACGCGGGTACGCGAACACCTCGCCATCGCTCGACCTTAGTGGAAGATCGAAGCCTCGTAGTTGCCCGAGCCCATTTCGCTGCGCGGGAAGATGCCGTGCTGCTCGATCCACTCGAAGGACTCCTCGAACGTCTGCTTCGAGTACGGCTCGAACACCAGCCGTTCGCCCGGACCCCAGCGCCGCGTATCCATCTGGTCATGGAAGCGCTTCGGGAACTCTTTTTTGTAGTAGTGCGTGTAGAGCTCGGGCCGCAGGTCGATGTCGCGTTGCGCGCGGCGCAGCGCCCGGAAATATTTACGCACGTCCTCCGCATCCGGCGTGCCGGTGACCATCGACGCCATCATGAAGGTGGTGTCGATGACTTTGCGAAAGCCGAGCTGCTCGAGGAAATAGTACGGCCCGGAGAACAGCGACGCCGCCGGCACCTTGCGGTCGATCAGCAGCTCCATCCGGCTGAACAACAGTCCGTCGTTGAACGACAGGTTGATCTGGTCGGATTTCAGATATTGGTCGAGGCCCTGGATGGTGGCGTAGTGGCTGCCGGACTGATAGCCGACCGAGATCGGCACGCCGGCGAGATCGGCCGGCGTCTTGATCGGCGACCCCGGCGCCACGAACACGCCGGCCGGCGACACCGAATAGGCGTCGGCGTAGAGCTTGCCGTGGCCGTTCGAGGCGGCGACGTTCATGGTCCAATGGCAGGCGCCGCTGACGTTGCAGGTGCGGCCGGCTTCCAGCGTCTGGTAGGCGCCGACCTTGTTGCCGATGTGATGGCCGCTGCCGCTCGAGGAATCCATGGTCTCGCGGAACTCGTAATCGAGACCTTCGGCGGCGAAATAGCCCTTCTCCTCGGCGACCCATTCGTGCAGCCGGAAATGCGGCGCGACGACGAATTTCGACATGGATTTCCTCCTGTTTCTTGGCCCTTTTCTTGGCCCTTTCTTGGCCCTGACCGGATGCGCCACTGATAGCGGGCAAAATCGGTTTGATAATCCGGCGCGGCCGAAATAGATTGTCGACGAATAATTGACAATCTTGGCGACACCTATGGACCGCTTTGAAAACGCAAGGGTTTTCACGACCGTGATCGAGGCCGGCGGGTTCACGGCGGCCGCCGAACGGCTCGGCCTGTCACGCGCCGCCACCAGCAAGCACGTGCTGCAGCTCGAAGAGCGGCTCGGCGCCCGGCTGCTCGACCGCACCACGCGGCGGGTGAGCGCCACCGACGCCGGTCGCAGGTTTTACGAGCAATGCCGGCGCATTCTCGCCGAACTCGACGAGGCCGAGCGCTCGGCCGGCGAGTTGCACAACGAGCCCCGCGGCGAGCTGCGCGTGATCGCGCCGACCAATTTCGGCTTGACCGAGCTCGGCGCCGCGATCACCGATCTCGTCGTCGCCTACCCGAAACTGCGCGTGAACCTGACCGCCAACGACCACGTCACCGATCCGATCGAGGCCGGCTACGACATCGCCATCAGTGTCGGCAGGCCGCGCAGCACCGCGTCGAGCCTGATCGCGCGCAAGCTCAATACCGCGCGCCGGACTCTGTGCGCGTCGCCCGATTATCTGAAGCGGCGGGGCACGCCGCAAATTCCCGAAGAGCTCACCGGCCACGATTGCCTTTGCTACAGCTACATCGCCGAGCCCGACGAATGGCACCTGATCGGCGCCGACGGCGAGCGCGTGGTGAAAGTGAGCGGGCCGATCGTCACCAGCCACCGCCAAGTGTTGAGCACGGCGGCGGTGCGCGGTCTTGGCATCGCCTACGGCCCGGTGGCGTTCTTCCGCGCCGACATCGACGCCGGTCATCTGCAGCAGGTGCTGCCGGATTATCAGTTGCCCGAGGCGACCATCTACGCCGTCTACCCGGCGAGCCACCGGCTGTCCGCCAAGGTCAAGGTGTTCAACGATTTCATGGCGCGCCACTTTGCGGCCAGCACGATCTTTCGCTGAGACGTCAGCGCGTGCGGCGCAGCCAAGCCACCACCTCTTCGGCGTTCTTGTCCGGCGGAAAAACCGGATAGAACACCTTGACGATTCTGCCGTCGTCGATAATCAGCGCCATGCGCGCGAGCAAGGTCATGCCCGCAGTCATGAACAGCGGCAGATGCAGGCTGGTGGCAAGATCCAGCGCCGCGTCGGACAGGATCGGGAACGGCAGGTGCAAGCGATCCGCCACCTCCTGCTGATAGGCAGTGTCCTGGGTCGACAATCCGAACACCCGGGCGACGCCGAGCCCCTTGAGCTCGGCAAAACGATCGCGAAAGCCGCACGATTGCGGCGTGCAGCCCCGCGCGCCCGGGATTTGATCCCAGCCCGGCGGCGGGTCGACGCCGGGGACGCCGGTGCGCGGATAAACGTAGACGACGGTGCGGCCCTTGAGCTTCGACAGATTGACCGCGCCGCCGCCGGTTGCCGGCAATGCGACGTCGCGCAGCGTCGCGCCGGTCAGATGCCGCGCGCGGCCGTCATCCTGCGGCGCCGGAATGTCGGGCGGCAGGACGTTCGGATCGTGGGCGCCGGGCGCTTCGCTCATTTCCGCTCGCCGCTTTCTTGGCGCATGATCTTATCCGAAAATCGGCTCCCACCCTCGGATCAAGTCCGAGGGCGGGCTTTTTCGGGATCATGCGTTGTAAGACATGAATTCCATCAGCGAGCCGTCGGGATCGCGAAAATAGACGCTGGTTCCCGCCCCTTTGGCGCCGAAGCGCTGCATCGGACCGGCTTCGATGGCGACACCGCAGCGGCCGAGATGGGCGACGGCGTCGGCGATCGGTCCCATCCACTCGAAGCACAGATCGCTGTTGCCGGGAGCGACCGGCAGCCGCGCCAC
>JASHQO010000015.1 GCA_030039105.1 Xanthobacteraceae bacterium | reverse complement strand
TCGAAGCCGAGATTGTCGTAGAGCGAGGTGTTGATGACGTTGCTCACCGTCACCACCAGAAGCGTGTAGCCGTCGGCCGGTGCGCGGACCACGAGCTCGGTGCCGACGTTGCTGGCGCCGCCCGGCCGGTCGTCGACGACGAATTGCTGCTTGAGCCTGAGCGACAGCTCCTGCCCGACCATGCGGGCGACGATGTCGGGGGCGATGCCGGCCGGATAAGGCACGACGATGCGCACCGGCCGGGTCGGATAATCATCGGCGCGGGCAGCGCGCGGCGCGGCGGCAAGCGAAGCGGCGCCCATAAGCTGCAGCAAGCGTCGACGGGGTAGCATCATGCCTCGAAACCTCAAATACCGGCAGGCAACGGCCGGACCTCATTGCTAGCAAGCCGGCGGGACCGCCGATATCCCGCACCACGGCGAAAGGGTGCGACAAAACCGCGGCTTTGGCGCGGCGCCGCGGCGAAGTTTAAGGCTCATTAAACTGACAAGTTAATACTCTATAGCTCGTAGAAACTGGGGCGGGACGTTAGACTCCGCTCAAATGATTCCTGCCGCTTCGGGGGGAAATTTCATGCGCGCTCTGCTGCTGCCGCTGACCGCACGCTTCGTCGTCTATACGCTCGTCGTGGTCATTGCGCTGGTGCTGCTGCTTGCCGACCTCGACGGCTATTCGTCGGCCTTCATCGTCATCCCGCTGCTGCTGTTCGGGGCGCTGGCCGCGCTCGGCACCTTGGACCTGATCCAGACCCGGCACGCGGTGCTGCGCAACTATCCGCTCACCGCCCATATCCGCTTCCTGCTGGAAGAGATCCGCCCCGAGATCCGCCAGTATTTTCTCGAAAGCGAGAAGGACGGCACGCCGTTCTCGCGCGACAAGCGCGCCATCGTCTATCAGCGCGCCAAGCGCGCCTTGCAGACGCGGCCGTTCGGCACCCAGAACGACGTCTATGCCGACGGCTACGAGTGGCTCGACCATTCGATGTCGCCGAAGCCGGTGGTCAAGGAGCCGTTTCGCGTCGTCGTCGGCGGCAAGGATTGCAGCAAGGCGTACATGGCGTCGATCTTCAACATTTCGGCGATGAGCTTCGGATCGCTGAGCTCGAACGCGGTCTTGGCGCTCAATGCCGGCGCCAAGAAGGGCAACTTCGCCCACGACACCGGCGAAGGCGGCTATAGTCCCTATCATCAGAAAAACGGCGGCGACATCATCTGGGAAATCGGCTCCGGCTATTTTAGCTGCCGCAACGACGACGGCACCTTCTGCCCGGAGAAATTCCGCGAGCTGTCGCGCCACGACCAGGTCAAGATGGTCGAGCTCAAGCTCAGCCAGGGCGCCAAGCCCGGCCACGGCGGCGTGCTGCCGGGCGCCAAGGTGAGCCCGGAAATCGCCGCCGCCCGCGGCGTTGCCGAGGGCGTCGACTGCATCTCGCCGGCGCGCCATTCGGCGTTCTCGACGCCGATCGAGATGATGCAGTTCATCGCCAAGATGCGCGAATTGTCCGGCGGCAAGCCGGCCGGCTTCAAGCTCTGCGTCGGCCATCCGTGGGAATTTCTCGCCGTATGCAAGGCGATGCTGGAGACCGGGATCTATCCCGACTTCATCGTCATCGACGGCAAGGAAGGCGGCACCGGCGCCGCGCCGTTGGAATTCACCGACCATCTCGGCATGCCGCTGCGTGAAGGCCTCAACTTCGCGCACAACGCGCTGATCGGCATCAATGCCCGCGACCGCGTCAAGCTCGGCGCCTCGGGCAAGATCGTCAGCGCCTTCGACATCGCCCGCGCCATGGCGCTCGGCGCCGACTGGTGCAATTCGGCGCGCGGCTTCATGTTCGCGCTCGGCTGCATCCAATCGCAGTCGTGCCACACCGACCGCTGCCCGACCGGAGTCACCACCCAGGACAAGGTGCGCCAGCGCGCGCTGGTGGTGCCGGACAAGGCCGAGCGCGTGTTCAACTTCCATCGCGCCACCTTGGAGGCGCTGGCGGAGCTGGTCGCCGCCGCCGGGCTCGACCATCCGACGCAATTTGCGCCGGCGCATTTCTCGCGCCGCGTCTCGCCGCACGAGGTCAAGAGCTTCACCGAGCTTTATCCGACGCTGTCGCCCGGCGAGCTCATCGCCGGCACCAGCGACAAGCGCTTCGAGGCCGCCTGGGCCATGGCCAGCGCCCACGAATTCCGCGCCGTGCCGCGGATCGCCACCGTGGCGCCGAAGACCAACGGCGGCGGCATGGTCATTCAAGCTTGATGCCGGCGGCGCGGATCACCTTGGTCCATTTCTCGCTTTCGGCGGCGAACATGGTGTCGAGCTCGGCGGGCGTTCCGCTCGAGGGCACCGCGCCGAGATCGGCGAGCCGCGCGACGATGGTGGGATCGGCCAGCGCCGCGTTGACCGTGGCGTTGAGCTTGTTGACCACCGCGAGCGGCGTCTGCTTCGGCGCCGCGATGCCGACCCAGCCCCTGGCCTCGAAGCCGGGCTGAAATTCGGCCAGCGCCGGAATATCCGGCAACGGCGGCCAGCGCTTCGTCGTGGTCACCGCCAGCGCGCGCAATTTGCCTTCCTTGATCAGCGCGAACGACGTCGGCAGATTGTCGATCGCCGCGTCGACCCGGCCGGCCAGCAGATCGGGAATCATCGGCGCCGAGCCTTTGTACGGCACGTGCACCATGTCGATGCCGGCGTTCATCTTGAACATGGCGCCGGCAACCTGCGAGATCGTGCCGGTGCCGAACGACGCCATGTTGACCTTGCCCGGATTGGCCTTGGCATAGGCGATCAGCTCCGGAACGGATTGCACCGGCAGCGCCGGATTGACCTCGAGCACCAGCGGCGTGACCTGGATGCCGGCGACCATGGCGAAGTCGCGGATGAAATCGAAGCTGAGATTGGGATAGAGCACGCCGTTGAACGAATTGGTGCCGACGGCGGCGAGCAGCGTGTAGCCGTCGGGCGCGGCGTGGGCCACGGCTTCGGTGGCGATATTGGTGGCGGCGCCGGGCCGATCCTCGATGACGACCGGCTGGCCGAGCCGCTCCGATATCCACTGCCCGATCAGCCGCGCGGCGATGTCGGTCGGGCCGCCGGCGGGAAAGCCGACCAGGAGGTGGATCGGCCGGCTCGGATAGTCGTCGGCGCGCGCGACCCGCGCGAGCGCCGACAGCGCGACGGCGCCTGTCGCGAGATGCAGGAAAGTCCGGCGTTTCATTTGATCCCCCATCAAATGCCGGCCCGGCGGCTCTTCAACAAACCTACCGCAATCCCGCGAAAGTGAGGAGAGCCGTCAGCGCGACCGGATCACTCCGCCTTGATGCCGGCATCGTGGATGACCTTGCCCCACTTCGCGGTCTCGTCGGCGATCAGCTTGCCCCAGTCGGCCGGCGAGCCGGACAGCAGCATGCCGCCCATGTCGGCGAGCCGCGCTTTGACGTTGGCGTCGGCGAGGCCGAGATTGATCTCGCGGTTGAGCGTCGTGACGATGTCGGCCGGCGTGCCCTTCGGCGCGGAAACGCCGAACCAGGAGCTCGCCTCGAAACCCGGCACGGTATCGTTGACGGTGGGAACGTCCGGCAGCGCGTCGGAACGCTTGAGCGTGCACACCGCCAGCGGCCGGAGCTTGCCGGCGCGGATGAAGCCGATCGACGCCGTCATGGTGGCGAAGCCGACCTGGACCTGGCCGGCGACCAGATCGGCCATCGCCGGTCCGTCGCCGCGATACGGCACGTGTTGCAGATTGGCGCCGGTCATGCTGTTGAACAATTGCCCCGCCAGATGGCTCGCGGTGCCGATGCCGGCCGACTCGAAGCTGAGCTTGCCCGGATTGGCCTTGGCGTAGGCGATCAGCTCCGCAATGGTCTTGACCGGCACCGACGGATTGACCTCGGCGACATTGGGCACCCGCACCACACCGCCGACCGGCGCCGTGTCGCGGATGAAATCGAAATTCAGGTGCGGATAGAGCGCGGCGTTGGCCGCGACCGCCGGCGGCACCATGTATAGCGTGTAGCCGTCAGGCGCCGCCTTGGTCAGTTCTTCGGCGGCGATGTTGCCGCCGGCGCCCGGCCGGTTCTCGACGACGAACGTTTGGCCAAGCCGCTGCGACAGCCATCGCCCGATCAGGCGGCCCAAAATGTCGGTGGTGCTGCCGGCGGCGAAGCCGACCAAAAGGCGCACCGGATGCGACGGATAAGCGTCGGCCAAGGCCAGACGCGAAACGGCAGGCCATGCGACGGTGCCCGCGGCCAAATGTAAAAAGTCCCGGCGCAACAGCTTCATCGCGACCCTCCCTGCGCGCAAAAACTCATTCCGGCTTCATGTTGGCGAACTTCACCACCTTGCCCCATTTCTCGATTTCGGCGGCGACGAATTTCTTGAAATCGTCGGGCGAGCCGGCCATCGCGCTGGCGCCGAACGCGGCGAGCTTGCTCTTGAGCTCGGCGTCGGCGAGCGCCGCGTTGATTTCGGCGTTGAGCTTGTCGACGATGTCCGGCGACGTGCCGGCCGGCGCGCCGATGCCGGCCCACGACACCGCGTCGTAGCCCGGCAAGAACTCGGCGATCGCCGGCACGTCGGGCAGCACGTCCATGCGCCGTGAGCTGGTGACGCCGAGCGGCCGCAGCGTGCTCGCCTTGATGAACGACATCACCGAGCCCGGCGTCGAGAACATCGCCTGGATCTGGCCGCCGAGCAGGTCGGTCACCGATGGCGCCTCGCCGCGATACGGCACGTGCGCCATCTTGATGCCGGCCATCAGGTTGAACAGCTCGCCGGCGACGTCGCCGGTCGAGCCGACGCCGCCCGAGCCCATGTCGATCTTGCCGGGATTGGCCTTGGCGTAGGCGATGAAATCCGGAACGGTCTTGGCCGCGAACGCCGGATTGACCACCATGAGCAGCGGCGCGCGCTCGATGCCGGCGACCGGCGCGATATCCTTGGCGAAGTTGAAATCGAGATCGGTGTAGAGCGTGGCGTTGATCGCACCGGGCGAGCCGGCGAGCAGCAGCGTGTAGCCATCCGGCGTCGCGTGCGCCACCACGGCGGTGCCGATATTGGTGCCGGCGCCGCCGCGGTTGTCGATGACGATCTGTTGGCCGAGCCGCGGCGACAGCGCCTGCCCGACCAAACGCGCCACGATGTCGAAGGTGCCGCCGGCCGGGACCGGGACGATGAGATGAATCGGCCGCGTCGGATAGGCCTCGGCGCGCGCGACGCGCGGCAATGCCGGCAGCGCGACCGCGCCGGCGGCGAGTTGCAGCAGCTTGCGGCGTGGCAGCATCGTGTGTGCTCCCCTCGGTTTGCCTTTATCAATTTGCCTTGGCGCCGGAGAATTTGATCACCTTGGCCCACTTCACGGTCTCGTCGGCAACGAATTTGCCGAACTGGTCCGGCGAGCCCGGCAACGGCAGGCCGCCGAGCGCGACGAGCTTGGCCTTCATGCCCGGATCGGCGAGCGCGGCATTGATCTCGGCGTTCAGCCTGCCGACCACCGCCGCCGGCGTGTTCTTCGGCGCGCCGAGGCCGACCCACTGGCTGGCCTGATAGCCGGGCAGGAATTCGGCCATCGTCGGCACATCCGGCAGCAGTTCGGAGCGCGCCGCCGATGTGATCGCCAGCGCCCGCAGCGCACCGGCTTTGACCTGGTCGATCAGCAACGCCACCGTGCCCATGACGCCCTGGATCTGCCCGCCCAGCGCATCGGTCACGGCCGCCGGCCCGCCGCGATACGGAATGACGGCAAGCTTGGTCTCGCTCATCATTTCCACGAGCGCGGCGCCGACATATTGCGGGCTGCCGACCGGCGGCGTGCCGATATTGACCTTGCCGGGATTGGCTTTGGCGTAGGCGATGAGCTCCGGCAATGTTTTCGCCGGGAATGCCGGATTGACCAGGAGCAGCATCGGCAGGTCGATCATGCCGGCGACCGGCGCGATGTCGCGCTCGAGATTGAAATTGAGAGAATCCGCCAGGAGCGTCACGTCGATTGCGGTCGAGGCCGAGAACACCAGCAGCATGTAGCCGTCGGGCGGCGCGCGCACCACCGGCTCGGCGGCGAGATTGCCGCCGCCGGCGGGACGATTATCGATCACGAACGGCTGGCCGAGACGCTCGGACAGCCATTGGCCGAACAGCCGCGCCACCACGTCGGGCGAGGCGCCGGGCGTCGAGCCGACCAAGAGCCGCACCGCGCGGCTCGGATAGGCGTCGGCGCGGACGACGCGCACGAGCGCCGGCAGCGCCACGGTGCCGGCAACGAGACGGAGGAATTTTCGGCGCGGAAGTCTCATCGTAGCGCCCCACACGCCCGGTCAATTCGCCTTGCCGGCGGCAAATTTGACGACCTTGTCCCACTTCGCGGCGTCGTCGGTGAGAAACTTGGCGAACTCCGCCGTCGTCATCGCCATCGGATCGCCGCCCAGGTCCTTGATGCGTCCCTTCACCGCCGGATCGGCCAGGCCGGCATTGATGGTCGCGTTCAGCTTGTCGACGATCTCCTTCGGCGTCCTGGCCGGCGCGCCGACGCCGTCCCAGGCCGAGGCTTCGTAGCCCGGCACGGTCTCGGCGACGGCCGGGACGTCCGGCCAGACGTCGATCCGGTTGGCGCTCAGCACCGCCAGCGCCCGCAGCTTGCCGGCCTTCACGTAGCCGAACGATGCCGGCACGGTGATGATGAAGGCCTGCACCCGTCCGGCGAGCACATCGACGAACGCCGGCGCCGGGCCGCGATACGGCACCTCGACCACGTCGATGCCGCTCATCATCTTCAAGAGCTCGACGCCGACATGCATCGGCGTGCCCTTGCCGGGCGTCGCCACGTTCACCGTGCCGGGATGCGCCTTGGCGTAGGCGATGAACTCGGCAAAGGTCTGCGCCGGGAACGACGGATTGGCGAGAAAGACCAGCGGCACGCGCAGCAATCCGGCGACCGGCGCGATATCGCGGACGAAGTTGAAGTTGAGATCGCGATAGAGCGCCATGTTGATGGTGTTGGCCGACGCCACCGTGAGCAGCGTGTAGCCGTCCGGCGCGGCATTGACGACGGCTTCGGTGGCGATATTGCCGCTGGCGCCATCGCGGTTCTCGACCACGAACGGCTGGCCCAGGCGTTGCGACAGCCAGCCGCCGATCAAGCGCGACACCAGGTCGGGCGTGCCGCCGGCGCCGTAGCCTTCGATCAGCCGCACCGGCCGCGTCGGGTAGTCGAGCGCGCGGGCGGCGCGCGGCCAGGCCGCCGCGGCCA